>JBDUEO010000001.1:0-42757 GCA_040002335.1 Parafilimonas sp.
GAAAAGCACAACACCGCTTACATATTGGTTTTATGCGATATTCTTACAAACAACAACGCGCAACGGTGTTGCTGCAAAAGAACTTGAAAGACAATTATCAATATGCTACAAGACAGCATTAAGAATGTCACATCAAATTAAAATATTAATGGCTGATAAGAAGATTGATAAATTAACTGGTGTTGTGCAAATAGATGAAACATACATAGGAATGAAAATGATTAATAAGCATAGAAAAGAACGTGCAGAAATGAGAGAGAGCGGCGAAACACCAAAAGAAAATAAGACTGCTGTAATGGGATTTATTACAGACGATAAAAAGATAAAGTTTGAAGTAATGAACGATACCAAAACGTTTAAGGAAAGAGTAATAGCGAATGTTTCAAAAGATGCAATTATTGTTACTGATAGTCACGCCGGTTATTCAGGCTTGAATTTACACCATGTTAAACATGAAGTAGTAAATCATATTGAAAATGAATTTGTGCGTAATGGTTACCATACAAACAGCATTGAGAACGCATGGTCTAATTTAAAGAGAACAATAAAAGGCACACATATACATGTTTCACCTAAGCATTTAAATAAGTATTGTGATGAAGTAGCTTTTAGATTAATGAATAGAGATAAACAAGATGTAATGTTTGAAACTATTTTGAGCCACCTTGTTTAACTGATACTGCTTTTGCCAAGGTATTATTAAATAATACCTTATTGCCTTCTTTATTTTCTTTATTTGCAATAAATTTCGCATACCCTGAACTAACTTCAAGCATCGTGAGGTTCTTCTTGCTCTTTGTCTTCTTCATGAGTTACATTTTCAGTTATTAAATTAGGTTGTGGCGCAAGCTCTTTGAATGCTTCATCCACATCCATACCCCCAAAAATTACTTTTAATATATAGGGCATTGAAAAATCTATAATACCTGTATTGATATCAATTACTTTATCAATAATGCTATCATCAAGTTCTGTATTGGTAAAAAAGTTGCTTGTTCTAAATTTTATCAACCCCTGTCCTTCTTCTGTAGCTAATTCAAAATTACCATACCCTAAAGAAGTATTCATTCGGTTAAATAAATTTATAACCGCCTGTTGTTTTTCAGGTGGACAAAATGTGCCGCCAAAACTTAGAAAAATCATTAATAGACGCTCCTCCCTTATATCAATTACGCAATTATAAGTTGCATTAAAATGACTAACAGGAAATCTAATTATATTGCTATCTTGAGTAAACTTCCACTCTCTCTTCTGAAGGAACTCTATTATTTTGGAAATCATTATAATTACCTTTACTAAAAACTTGTAAATAATTACACCCCTCCTTAACACTAACTGTTCCCGCCACATTTAAGGCAGTAAGTAGCGGTGAACCACGATGACCGGTTTGAAATCTAATTATCTCACCATCGTTAACATATAAGCCTTCCTGCCAAATTACAGGCATGTGCCCAGTTTCATGCAAGTGAATAAATCTATTTTCATCCTTCATCACCACTTCCAAGTATGGACTAAGCGGAGTTTTTGATAAGGATAAAGTTTCATAAATTTTATTAAGATTTTTTGCATCTTCTTCTTCAAAAAAAGCATTATTACCTTTTAAATAATGTGCAGGATAGTTTTCAGATTTTTGAATTATATATTCGATAGTATCTAAAGAACTGTCTATATCAGTATAGAAAATATTTTCAGATGGGATTTTGTGTAGTAGTTCTCTATGGGATATTTTACCAAATATGAATTTGGATAATTCTTTTGTAGGAACATAATAAACAAGCCATCTATTTTCAGTTCCACCAAAATCAACAAAATCAAATAAATAAAAGCTATTTGTATTCACATTCTGGAATAATGACAACAAAGGAGCACCATCATTGATTAAATCACCAATGCGCTTTAATTCAGCATTCAATTTGCTATTCTCTTTATTTATCAGCTTCTCCATTTACGCCTAATTCTTCGATAATTACATTAACTAAGTTACTTATTTTATCAACAAAAGTAATATTAATAAAATCGTAAAATGTAAAATGCCCGTATTTATCGGTTTCAGAACAAAGTCCATCTTCTTCCGTAATATTCACACATGCAATTTTATTTCCTTTTTCAATTAAATAAAGCTGCTGCAATTCTTCATTCTTTTTATTATAATAATGAAGAAATTTTTCTCTCGCTTGTATCGCACTTTCAAAAAAAGAAATGCCGTAACTCATGCAATGTTTATCATTATTATCCAAAATTCTTGCAGGTGGGGAGTTTTGTAAACTCATTGGTAAAAAATCTTCTTCATTCCCTAAATCATGAATATATCTATAGGCTGGCTTAGATTTAGGAACACAATTTTTAGGACAATTTTTAATACCAGTTATAAACTTAGAATATTTAAGTTCCATTTTTTTTAATCAACCTTTATGATGCTAAAAATATTTAAAACTAAAATAAAATTAATGTGCATTAATTAAGGAATCTATACGAGTATTCAAGTTTTGAATTTCTACATCTTTAGACGTCTTATCAATTTTCCATAATAAAAAGCCTACAATTAAAGAAAATGCAGCGGCAATTATTGCAACTAATAAATCATGTAGTATAACATTTCTTTCATGCCACTTTGGTTCTGAATAATGGGGATTAAAAACAATTCTTTTTAAACCATTGGCTTTACCTATGTCGTCATGCTCAATGAATTTAGGAGACATCAAAAATCTAATCTGTATTCTTCTTTCTAAATCTCCATTTAATAGTTTAAGCTTGTTTTGTAGAAACCATTCAACCTTAATTGAATTATTAGAATGAATGTATTCTAAACATTTTTCAAAAATTTCATCTTCATTCATCTTAACTTGAATATTACACGAATATAAAAAATTATATCCCCGAAACTCTCCCTCAAATACTTTTACAATTGACAATTAATGAAGTGTGCAGAACATTATAAGAAGTTATATGACCAGTCAAGCAAATCACGAACGTTTGCAATAGTTGTTTTTTCTATCTTATGTTTTGTGTTAGGCTATTTAGTTGCTAAATTGATTTATACACATCATCATTTAGACAATCTATTTTAAAATAAAAAAAGCCAGCTTGCGGTGCTGGCTAATCAAATTTTTATTATTGTATCAAGCGTTAAGTTGCCTTGAGGGAAACATTGTGCCATCCGTTCTTAAATACCCAACAAATTCTCCTGAAACATTTTTGCGCATTGAATTCGATGGATATACCCTTTCAAATGTTATTAATTGTGATTTCCGAACTTCCACAAGTTTCTTTAACCGAACATCAAAAGCAATATTTTCCTTAAGCATTTCAGCATTTATGCCTTCTAAACTTGACAATACCATCAGTTCGTTAATACTGGCATATTCACGTACATTTCTGCCTTGTGCGGCAAGTTGCACATTTGCTTCTCGCCATTGCTTTGCCGTAAACCCCCACATGGCTAAATTTAAAATATCTCCTTCCTCAGCATAGGCAATAAAATGCTTAGATACATGTAAATTAGAAATTGGTATTTTAAAATTTTTCACTGCATCTGTTTGAACATGATACTGCGCTTTACATAACAGCCGATGAACATTCCAGCCAACATTATTAGAATTGTTTTCAATTTCTTTCAACCGTTGGAATTCCTTTATTAAATATAACTTGAACGTTGGACTAATTGCTGCACCAAATTCAAAAGCAATATCCTTGTGAGCAAATGTGCCACCTTGTTTACCAGCTTTAGAATAAATTCCTACCGCTTCCGTTTTATTTACCCATTCAGTTACACTTAAACTAAAAGTTTTCAACCCTGCCGAATTTTTAATACCCTCGAATTCGAGTACTTTAAATAATTGCGGGTTGTTTAGCATTTCCCATACGCCTAAAAATTCAATAGTACTTCTGTTGCGAAGCCAATTACTTATTGTCTTTGCAGACTTTGATTCATCACTATTTACTTTCACCATATCTGTTAGACAGATATAATCATCTTCAACAGCGATTGAAACTCCCTGAACTTTAATTACATCATGATTTCTCATCCTATTTGTTTTAAATATTAATGCGTGCTTCTACGCCTTATTTATTTAAACAACCATTTCAAAAGAAGCTTGAAAAGAAAAAATTTGGTGAGAATAGTTAGTGGTGTTACTTTTGTGCTATAATATCGAGTAACACATTCCTATTTAACAGACAAATTTTTTAAACCTCATCACCGCAAATGATGGGGTTTATTGTTTAACACATCTTACAAAGATATTCATTATATAGCATTTTTCAAAATGCATAACTGAATCTGATTATTTGGTAGATATATCCCCAAAACACAAACTATTTTAATGCGAAAAATAAATTGTTAAAATAATTAGTTTGCCTTCTTGTGTCTTGGGTACATATATGCCTAAAAAGGTATATCTGTAGCCGACATAACTGTGTATTGAGTTTATATATCCCGTAGAAAAGTATTAATTAAACCTAACACCTTCTAAAAATATTAACTGATAAAAATTTCGTTTTATTGGCAATGCATTGAACTGCCAAATATTATTAATCATCCTTTATTACATACATTTGTGCTAATTTTTTACTAATGGAAAACATGGAATATAATACCGGACGCAGTGATATGAGCATGCGTGAATACGGTCGCCACATTCAGAAAATGGTAGAGTATCTTCTTACACTTGAAGACAAAGAAGAAAGACAACAACAAGCCCAGGTTGTAATTGAACTGATGGGTTTTTTAAATCCGCATTTAAAAAATGTAGAAGATTTCAGGCATAAGTTATGGGATCATCTTTTTTTTATAAGTGGCTTTAAATTGCAGGTTGATAGCCCCTATCCAATTCCTACTAAAGAAACGTATAAGCAAAAACCAGATCCGCTGCCTTATCCAAAACGTTATCCAAAATATTCTCATCTTGGTAAAAATCTTGAACTGATTGTTGATAAAGCACTGAAAGAACAAGACGCTGAAAAAAAACAAGGTTTTGCAAATTCTATTGCTTATTATATGAAGCTGGCTTACAGCAACTGGCATAAAGAACTTGTGCATGATGATGCTATACGCAGCGAACTAAAAAGCATTACAGGCGGCGAACTTGAATTTAGCAATACACCGTTTATTAAACATCGCACCCAGAATTTTGAACGCGATGATTATCGCAGTAATAACACCGGAAGAAGGCAAAATTTTGGCGGCAGAGACAGCCGTAGTAGTAATAATAACCGCGATAACCGTAACCAGAATGGTAACGGCGGCAGAGATAGCCGCAATGGTAATGTCGGCAGAGATAATCGCGATAACCGTAACCAAAACTTCAAGAAGAGGTTTAAATAATCACAATCATAATACAAAAAAATATTGCATTTGCTTTACCAAAGCAGGTGTAATATTTGTATACTTTAATATAAAAGATACTGTATGAAAAAAGAAATAAAGCAAACCGAAAAAACAACCGCATCATCATCAGCTAATAAAAAAAATACCCGCCCTTTTACCGCCAAAAAAAATGGATATAAAGAAGATGTGTATAATAGTGAGCAACAAGCTTCTTACAATAAAAGTGATGCAGCAAAAAAAGATAACAAGAGGAATACATCTGGCCCGAAATCATAATTTTTGTTTGTAGTTTTTACTGTAATTATTTACAATGTTGAATTCATTATAGCTCATGATATTGCAAGCATGAATGCTTTTTTATCAATAATCTTTTTTAATAAAATTTTTATTTTTAATAACTACTTCGGCAATTACCTTTTGTATTACGATGAAGAAGCATATAATAATGCAGGATTTATTATCTTCAGTAACCAATAACAGAAATGTTTTTAAACATCAACAATCTAAAACATTGAAATCTTATTTTCAAATATTAAATAATGGCTATTTTGACAAAAATAACTGAGCTGCTTTACCGAAGACAAAAGGCTATTGAAATTATTGCAATCTTTCTTTTTTTTTCTTTGGTTGCATTTAGGTTTGATAATAAAAAAGTAAAATTATTTTGGAGTGATTACCCTTCTGTTGCAATTTTATTGGCACTAACGATTGCTTCAATTGCAGTTATCTGGCTTAGAATTGAAAGGCAAAAAACGCAATTACTTATCAATAGCCTTCAAAAAAATAATGCGGAAAAATCTACCAAAATAGAAAGCAAATTGTTTGAATTAAGTTTGCGACAGAAAGAAGTTTTTGATTTAATATTAAAAGGGAAATCCAATAAAGAAATAATGGCAGAGCTTAATATTGAATTAAGCACACTTAAAACGCACATCAACCAAATTTATAAAACACTTGAAATTAAAAGTCGCAAAGAAACAAAAGGCTTTGAACTGAAATAAATACTGTTGAATAAACCCATTTTCAACCCCGCATTCAACCTTTTTTCAACCCTCATTATTTTCATTTAATATATAGTGCAACATAATTTTGCAATGACAAATAATTGGTCAAACTAAAAAATAATAAAATGAAAAAGAGAAATTTGTTTATGAGCTTTACACTAATGTGTGGATTTTTTTGTATCGCATTTACCTTTAATAATAACGAAATACATTGGCTTTGGGCAGACCTTAAACCAGTTGCAATTATTTTAGCAATAGCAACAATTATATTTGGAATATTTTGGTATAAATCATCCAGGAAATTAAAACCTGAATGTAAAAACTAAGGCAACAGGCACAAGCACTTTTGCGTAAGTGGAGTTGACCTGCTAAAATAAAAAAAGACAATCCCATTATCATTTGTTGTGCCTCAGGTATGCGAAGCGTTTCTGCAAAAAACGTTTTAAAATCAAAAGGTTTTAATGAAGTGTATAAAGGAGGCGGATGGATAAGTTTACAAAATAAAATCAATTGAATGAAGTACGAATTTTAAGCGGCGGGACATTTAGAAGGATATTGTATACTGTAATCGGAACATTGGTAATCATTCAATCCATTATGCAACACCAATGGTTTGGAATTTTATTTGGGGCATACTTTGCATCAATGGGAATATTTGCTTTTGGTTGTGCTGCTGGAAATTGTTTTGAAGGAAAATGCAATGTTCAACCAAGGCAAAGCAACAAAGTAGAAATTTAGGGTGTATCGTTTGAAGAATAAACAAAAATAACATGAAAGCATTTCAGCTCTTACCGGTCAACCCGAAATCTATTTAGATAGAGTTATTAACTTCATCCAAGATATACAAATATAGACTTGCATACAATTAAAAAAATCCGTACTGAAGTAGTACACGAGAACTAAAGGCTATATTGCTGTAAAGTCATAATATTAAAATATTCTTTGGGAATGCCTGCAAACAATTTCGATATAAAAGGATTGACAGATGAGCAGGTATTGCTTGCCAGGAAAGAATTTGGGCAAAATAAACTGCAGTATAAAGAAGAAAATAGTTTTATAGATGTAATAAAAGACCTGGCGAAAGAACCAATGATCATTTTATTATTGGTTGCTTCTCTTATTTATTTTGTAAGCGGGCAAACAGGTGATGGTATCTTTCTTTCATCGGCCATTATTGTCGTTTCGGTTATATCGTTATTCCAGGATTCCAGGAGCAGGAATGCACTGCAGAAATTAAAAGACTTTTCGCAACCTAATTGTAAAGTGATCCGGAATGGGCAGACACAAGAAATAAAAAGCGAAGACCTGGTGGTAGGAGATAGTTTAATAGTAGAAGAAGGAACGTTGATCACTGCCGATGGGATCATTATTCATTCCAATGATTTTTCGGTAAATGAATCTATTCTTACCGGGGAATCTTTCCCGGTTTTTAAAGACAAGGATAAAGAGGATAATTTAATTTTTAAAGGCACGACGGTGGCGAGTGGTTTAGCCATTGTAACGGTTACGCATATTGGCAACAAAACCAAGCTGGGCAAAATTGGTGAAAGCCTGGAAAGCATTAAAGATGAAAAGACGCCGCTGGAAATTCAGATCAGCAATTTTGTAAAAAAGATGGTGATTGCCGGCGCTATAGTTTTTTTGGTAGTGTGGGGCATCAATTATTTTCACTCGTACAATGTATTGGATAGTTTACTAAAAGCACTTACCCTGGCGATGAGTATTTTGCCCGAAGAAATTCCGATGGCATTTACAACTTTCATGGCTATTGGCGCCTGGCGCTTAATGAAATTAGGTGTGGTGGTAAAGCAAATGAAAACGGTGGAAACGCTTGGCTCTGCTACGGTTATCTGTACCGATAAAACGGGAACGATCACTGAAAATAAAATGAGTCTGGCAAAATTATTTTCGTTGGCTTCTCATAGAATAGTAAATCCTGCGGAAGCAAATGAAGATGAAAAAGCTTTGCTCAGAATTGCGATGTGGGCAAGCGAGCCAATCCCTTTTGATCCGATGGAAATTGCCTTGCATAAGGCTTACGGTGATCTGCAAACAAAAGATGAGCGACCGGATTTTAAAATGATCCATGAATATCCATTGAGTGGAAAGCCACCCATGATGACGCATCTTTTTGAAAATACTTCAGGCCAAAGGATCATTGCTGCCAAAGGTGCGCCGGAAGCATTGATGAATGTAGCTGATCTGTCAAAAGAAGAAATTGAAAAAATTGAGAATGCCATACAAACCATTACTGCTGAAGGTTACCGGGTATTAGGTGTAGGTGAAGCTGATTTTACTGGCACCGACTTTCCTGCAACACAACAGGAATTTAAATTTAAATTCAAAGGGATAGTAGCTTTTTATGATCCGCCAAAAGCAAATATAGGAAGCGTTTTAAATTCTTTTTACAAAGCTGGTATTGCAGTAAAAATAGTTACCGGCGACAATGCTGCAACTACAATAGCTATTGCCAAACAAATTGCATTTAAAGGAGTGGAAAATAGTTTGACAGGTGATGACCTGATGCAGTTATCGGATACTGAATTGCAGGGAAAAGTAATGCGGACAAATATTTTTACCAGGATGTTTCCTGATGCAAAGCTGCGTATTATTACTGCATTAAAAGCGAACAACCAGGTAGTGGCAATGACAGGTGATGGTGTAAATGACGGGCCGGCTTTAAAGGCAGCGCATATCGGTATTGCCATGGGTAAGAAGGGAACAGAGATTGCGAAAGAAGCGGCATCGATGATATTGTTGGAAGATGATCTATCGAAAATGGTAGATGCCGTTGCCATGGGAAGGAGAATTTATACAAATCTTAAAAAAGCAATTCAGTACATTATATCGATTCACATCCCGATCATTCTTACGGTTTTTATTCCGTTGGCATTGGGCTGGATCTATCCCAATATTTTATCGCCGGTGCATGTTATTTTTTTAGAATTAATAATGGGTCCAACCTGTTCTATTATTTTTGAAAATGAACCCATGGAGAAGAATAGTATGTTGCAAAAGCCAAGGCCATTTACGGCATCTTTTTTTAATTGGAAAGAGCTAACAACAAGTTTAATACAGGGATTAGCCATTACTGCAGGCACCTTGTTTGTATATCAATATTCCGTTTACCAATCTTTCAGCGAAGCACATACACGGGCTATGGTATTCACTGTGCTGATTGCCGCAAATATTTTTTTAACGCTTGTAAACCGTTCTTTTTATTATTCAATATTTACCACGATACGCTACAAAAATAATTTGATCTTACTCATCATTGCCATTACAATTCTTATTACAGGTCTTTTATTATTTGTACCGGTATTGGCAAATTTCTTTCAGTTTGAAGTGATGAGTATTTCGCAATTATTTACCTGTATTGTGATAGGATTTGTTTCGGTGATATGGTATGAGCTGGTAAAAATAAAAAATAGATTGAAAAGTAATGCCGGATAAAAAGGGCAGCTGCTAACTGCCACAATACATCAAACCCGGGCTCTATTTTTGTATCAAATTATTAAAGAACAGATTAATAAACAATAAATGAAAGCATTACAGTTAGTAAAATACGGTGACATTAAAGATAGTTTGGCATTTAATGAGGTGAGCGAACCGGCTATTCAGGCGAATGATGTTATGATTGAAATTAAGGCAGCGGCAATTAATCCAATAGACAAGGGTATCGTGGCGGGAAACCTGCAACGCATACTTGCGCTTCAGTTACCTGCAACGCTTGGGTATGATGTAAGCGGAATTGTGGTAGAAAAAGGTGATGAAGTAAATAATTTTGAAGTTGGTGACTTAGTATATTCAAGAGTGCCGCAGGAACAAATGGGTACACTTGCTGAGTATGTTGCTGTAAGTAGTTACGCAGTATCAAAAAAGCCTGCAAACATTTCTTTTGAAGAAGCTGCCGGTTTACCATTGGCAGGGCTTACAGCTTTACAATCTTTAGAAGCTGCGGGCCTAAAGAAAAATGATAAAGTGCTTATCCACGCCGGCTCCGGCGGTGTAGGAAGTTTCGCCATTCAGTATGCCAAAAATAAAGGAGCTTATGTTTATACGACCACTGGCACTGACAATGTAAAATGGGTTAAAGAGCTCGGTGCAGACAGTGTAATTGATTACAAAACAGAGGACTATAAAACCATAGTAAAAGATGCAGATATTGTATTTGATACACTTGGGAAAAATTATACTTTAGAAGCGTTTAAGGTGATTAAGCAAGGCGGAAAAGTAGTGAGCGTTATGGGTTCTATGGACGAGGAAGCCGCTAAAAAGTTCGGGATGGCCAACTACAAAATGCCGGAAGAATTATCTAAATTAATTGCAGGTAAAGATGCACTTTACAAATATATATGGATGCATCCGGACGGAATGCAATTAGATCAAATTAAAACATTGATAGAAGATGAAAAAATTAAACCAGTCATTGATAAAATCTATTCCTTCTCTGAAAGTATTGAGGCATTGTTACACCTGGCTTCAGGCAAAGCAAAAGGCAAAATTATAATAAAGATCAAATAAACTATTTACAATAATCAGTCAACGTTTTATCAACATCTCCAGTAAAAAATAAATAATAAACAACCAAAATATGCTCTTTCGGAAATCGGGAAAATAGAGAATAGACAGTATTTGGTACAAACATCCGTTATTATCATTTTAGTGATTTTTTTTGACGTGTTTCCGATTATGGAACGTTTAAGAACATGAGCGTTTTCCATAGAAAAAAAGAAATAAAATCATAAATTCCTATTGCATTTGCGCTATCACTCCGGCATCCCTTTTTTTAAAGCTTTAAGAGTCAGTAATTCAAAAATTTTTGAATAAAATGTGTTACGTATTTTAGCGTGGGCATAAACGTTGGTTGGCAACTAAATTTGCCATTTAAAATAACAAACTTCATTTAAAAAATAGTATGAAATGAATACAAAGTATTTAATGATTGCAAGTTCAATATTTATGGGTCTTCCTGGGCTCTCTGCAACTTTTTTGCCTAATGAGATTTTAAATTACGTTGGCCTGAATTCATCCGTTTTATCAACTTTATTAATACAAATTACAGGTGCATTATATGTTGGCTTCGGGTTAATGAATTGGATGGCAAAGACAGTTTTAATCGGAGGCATTTATTCAAAACCACTTTGCATGGGCAATTTTTTACATTTTACTGTAGCAGCACTTGCCCTTATAAAAGCAGCGTTTAAACACCTTGATGTAAAATTTATTTTGATTGCTGCAATAGCTTATTCAATTTTTGCAATTTTATTTGGACTTGTTTTATTTACGAGCCCTAAACAAACTAATAGATAATTCACTATTTTAAGTTTAATACATCAAACCCGCTTATAAGAAAGCTGTTGAAATAGAATATGCTTTTTTATTTTATAAAATTCAGGGTTGACAGATAGCATCGGCAACTATTACACAACATTGGTCAGCAACATATCAATTGAATGCAATGCTATTTCCTTTCAATAATATGCCTCTTACAGAAATCACTGTTTTGCCATCATATAAAACATAGCGATGGCTGCAGAAGCCATTCCCAAAAAGGTAGTCCATAATATTATTTTTGAAAGTACACCGCTTTTATATTCACCCATGATCTTATTATTTGCCGATATTTTTATGATAAGAAAAATGAGTGGCACCGCCGCCACGCCATTTAAAACTGCAGCATATACAAGTGCTTTTACAGGATTTATGCCTATAAAATTGATAACTAAACCAATGATTGTCGCAACCGTTATGATGCCATAGAATCCATGGGCTTTTTTTAGTTTTAAATTCAAACCTGATTCCCAGTTTACAGCTTCTGAAACAGCATAGGCAGCCGAACCAGAAAGAACAGGAACTGCTAAAAACCCTAATCCTATTATTCCAACAGAAAAAATAACCTTGGATAAATAACCTGAATGCGGAAAGGAATGTACCAATGGTTCCAATGCTTTTGCGGCATCGGCAGCGGTCTTTATATCAGTTACACCGCTGTTATGCAATATTGTTCCTGCAACCACTAATATGCTCCATGTTGTAATTTCAGAAATGATCATTCCAACATTATTGTCAATTCTCATAGAGCGGATATTGCTTTTTCGGATAGAAGGAATGCCATTTTTCAACCACTTTTTTTCTTTTACTTCCTCTACTTCCTGCGATGTTTCCCAGAAAAACATGTAAGGAGAAATAGTAGTACCTAAAACACCGGTGATTATAAAAAAGAAAGCAAAGCTGAATTCGATATGCGGGATAAAAGTGGCCTTTAAAACCGTAAGCCAGGGCATCTTCACAATAAAAACGGTAATGGGATATGCCAATAAAGAAAGTGCCAGCCATTTTAATATGCGGGCATATACTTTATAACTGGTAAATATCTCCAATACCAAAATAATTGCAGTAAAAAATAATGTCCATATTACAAATGGCAATGGCATTAGTAAGTTAGCGGCTGCGGCCATAGCCCCCAGATCTGCACCTATATTAATTACATTAGCAATTAGCACAAGCGCGACTACTGAATAAAGTATTTTAGCATTGTAATGTTGTTTCACAATTGCAGTTATTCCTTTGCCGGTTACCATGCCTATTCTTGCGCACGCTTCCTGCACGCCTATCATAAAAGGAAGCATATACAATGCTGTCCATAATTGTCCATAGCCAAACTGTGCGCCGGTTTGGGAATAAGTGGCAATGCCGGAAGGGTCATCATCTGCTGCTCCGGTAATAAGTCCGGGTCCAAGAACGGAAAAAAATTTCAGGAACTTATTCCGTTTTGGTTTAGGTTTTTTTTCCTCCTCCATCTTTATAGATTGAGCACGTAAGATAATTATTTAGCAGAGTTATTTTGATGACGTTTCGATTGTATAAATGTATATTCTTTGAAAGTATTTTTACGAATGGCCTGCTCTGCCAGGCATTATCGCAGCACACATAAGAAATAAATAAAAGCCACGCTTTGACAGGAGCATGAATCATTGCAGCCGCAATATATATTTTCAAATAAAAAAAGAAAAATGCGCCTATTAATAAATGGAAAAGCAAATTCATAAATTGAAATCAGTAATTATGATTTTAGATTGAAAATATTTAATGTTTCAAACTAAATGTTACATTACTCAGAATCTTAACAGACCGCAATTATAAAAATGGAACTATACGGGCAACAAAGCAAAAGCATTCCGCAAAAAATTATAATTCATATAATCGAAATCGTTTTTATAATTATATCATATTGGATATTATTTAAGAGCGGAGGTAAGTGGGTTGACAGGCATTTACACATAAGAAATTCCGCAGGTAATATTGACCGGAGAATAATTATTTTTGCTTTTACTATCATCATATTTATTCGGCTTGCTTACATGATGTTTTTTTTATTAAAAAGAAAAATACCCTGGGCAGAAAGTATAAATATTCCATTTGCGTTCGCCCTTTATTTTGTTGGATTTCCATTATTTGTTTTACCTGTGTCACAACCTATTGACGGGCTTGACTATTTTGCAATCGTTTTGTTTTTAACCGGCTGTTTTCTAAATAGCGGAGGAGAAATATTAAGAGCTAAATGGAAAAAAGATCCTGAGAATGCAGGAAAAATATATACTCAAGGATTTTTCAACTATTCAAGACACATTAATTATTTTGGAGACATTTTATGGGTTACAGCCTACGCAATAATTACAAAAAATTGGTATTCCATAACAGTTCCAGTTTTTTTATTCTGCTTTTTTGCATTTTATAACGCACCAAAACTTGACAAATATCTTAAAGAAAAATACGGCAGTTCGTATGAAGATTATGCCAAAAAAACAAAAATGCTATTACCATATATTTTTTGAAAGGCTACATGCAACAAGCGTAACGGTTACGCAATAACATTCTATTAAAAAAGATTAACAAATAAATTATTCATCCTGATCAACAATAAATATCTGAAGTTGATAAATTCTTTGGCTGAAGCACTGCAAAAAATTACTTAAGCTCCGCAATATCAATAAATGATATTCATTCTTTAGTTAATGATCAAGGAAAATCTTTTTTAGGCTTGCAATTAATTCAGATGTATCAGCCGTTTTGTTCAAACATAAGTCTGCGCCTTTCTCAAGCACTTCTGCCTGTATGCTGTTATTAAATATATCTGAATAAGCGATAAGGCGTGCGCTTTTTAAGTTAGTGATATTTCTTATGCGTTTAAAACATCCAAGTTCATTCAAAGCGGAGATATTTATAAAAATATAATCAGGAATTGCTTTGCGCAAAAGCCTTATTGCCTGGTCAACACTTTTTATAAACCTGCAAGTGTATTGAATGTCTAAGTTATTTAAGGCGAGTGAAAAAACATCGTGGTCGCGCCTGTTGTCATCAATCATCACAATGGTAATCTCGTTCTGCATTTTCAATGTTTTAAACTACACCCTTTTATTCCGTTCGGTTAATTTACTGTCAAAAAAATCGTAATTATTACTTTTTTTTACATCACATGGCTTTGCTGAACTCTCAGCTTTATGGCTTCTCACTTTCTCATCTTTACCTCCACATGGGCCTTTATGAATTTCCTTTTCACCAGCAATTTTTTGCATCAGGGTTTCTGTTTTTCGTATTTTCCATAATGTTACGGTTTAGTATTTTAAACATCAAACCTTATGCCCTAAAAGCAAAATCAATTGCTGCATGTGCGCTGTTGTAAATTAATTTATTGTAGTTTGTTAAGAACTGGAAAACGGAAATGCGAAGCGTTTGCATTTTATCAAATACTGGTTTAGAAATGTTTGAAAAAAACTATTAGCATTTGTTTAATAACTAACCCAAGTTTTGAATTTTGGGCATATTGAAAGATAAATGGCAAAAGGTTTGTGTTTAATCTTAATTTGTAAAAGACCTTTGGTAAAAGCCAAAATTCTATATTAATGTTCATCCCAATGCTAAGACATTGGGTTAATAAATTTTATTGCAAACTCACGTTTAATTAAGAATTATTTAATATAAAACAATTAATCATCATACCCAACCTGTAATAAAAAATCGAAGAGATTTGTTTCGGTTGGAATTTGCAATTTCTTTCTTAACCGATAGCGGCTTATCTCAACACCGCGCACAGAAATATTTTCCAGTTGTGCAATTTCTTTGCTTGATAAATTCATGCGCAGGTAAGCGCACAATTTTAAATCATGCGCACTTACATTAGAATATTTTTGTTTCAGCACTCTTAAAAAACCCGAGTGCACAGAATCAAAATGTACAGCAAATTGTTCCCAGTCTTTATCAAGTTTTGCCTCTTCTTTTAGAACGCGTATTAATTTTTTTACATCATCAGAAGATGTTATAGCGGATGTTTTTCTAATCCTGATCAATTCATCTTTAATATTCTCCAGCAAATCTCCTTTTTGCATTAAATGCATTGAAGTAGATGCAAGTTCTGAGTTCTTATATTCAAGTTCTGTTTCTAATTTTTCATTTTTTAATTTAACGATTTCGTTTTCAGATTTTTCAATTTCAAGCTGATGTAAATACCGCAATTGTCTTTGTTCTTCTTCATGTTTTACTTGCTGGCGTGCTAACATTTTTTGTTGCATGCGATGCACTTTGTAAATGATGAAACATGCAATTAAAATATATAAAATATAAGCCAGCGTTGTTTGATACCAGGCTGGCAACACAACAAATTGATATCTGCTTATTGCAGATTCACTACTCAAATTATTTTTGGCTTTAACCTGGAACGAGTAATTGCCCGCAGGTAAATTGGTATAATCTTTCTCTGCTTTTTTTGACCATGCAGACCAATTTTTATCAAATCCTTTTAGCCAATAACTGTACTCCAAATTTTTCTGGCTTTCATAAAAAGGAGACGAATATTCAAAGTGAACAGAGTTCCATTTGTTAGCAAGATTTGGTATTTTATCAGCAGTTTGTTTTGCAGTTGTATTTACGTCGCCATAATAACCGCCAAACAATAAACTATCTGTTTTTCCGAAAGCTTTTACTGAGCTTATTTTTACCTCAGTTGAATAATTATTCTGTTTATATTCTTTATAATTGATATGATAAAATCCTTTTTCAGCACCAACAAAAATATTATAGTCATCGTACGGATAAATGTATTCGAAACCTTTTACCATTTTATCATTCAACTCAGGAAAATAAATAAGCGCTGGTTTGTCTTTCGAAAAATCAATAACACCTAAATTTTTATCTTCAATAAACCAGATATTTCCCTTTTGATCTTCTTTTAAATACCTTATATTTTTATCAGCCAAAAACTGGTTATAAAAAGCCGATGGCTGAAAGCGATCTGTTTTATTATTGTATTCATACACGCCTTTTTCAGTAGTAATAACAACATGGTTTTTTATTTTAAACAGATGATTATTTAAAAAAGACGGCAACCCGTTTACGTTAGTATATAATTTTATTTTTGGTTTGGATTGATTAGAAATATCAACGCTGTAAACGCCTCGGTATGGATGTGCTACCCAAATTATGTTTTTGTTGTCAATGGCTATAAACTGGCAATATTCGTTAAAGCCGGCAAGTTTATCTTTTAAAATAAATGTATTGTTTTTATAATCAAAAAAGTTAAGCCCGCTTTCGCTGCCGCCAATAATTAGCGACGAAGGCTGCACGCTGTAATAAGGAATAAAATTAAAATAACTCTGGTGCGCATCTATTGATGTTGCAGTATTACCATTTATTTTAAACGCACCATCATGATGACCAAATAACAAGTTATTATTTACATTGAATAAAGCGAATGCAGAGCCTTTTGTATCAGCGATTGGAATAAATTCGCCGTTGCAATAACTTAAATCTTTTTTATTTGACAGCGCAACTTTATACAAGCCATTCGAAGTACCAACATACAAATCGTTTTTAAAAATTAAAGCCGTATAACCTTCACCTTCATTTAATTTTTCAGGATAAATATGTTTGATAGCGTTGTTGTATGCGATGAAATCGATTCCATCATCCAGGCCAATCCATAAATTTTTTCTGGCATCTTCAAACAAATAAAGAATGTTGTTTATCTGCAAACCTTCTTTGCGCGAAATATTTTGTATTATTTCTCCTTGTTTATTAATAATATAAAAACCGGCAAGGTTTGTTCCAACCGCAATTTTATCATCGCTTATTGCCGTTGCCGTTAATATGCGTTGGTTTACAAAAGGGTTTTGATCTTTAAAATGAAAATCTGAAAGCTTGTTATTTGAAAGAATATAAAAGCCTGTATTGATGGTTGTAATAAGCGCGCTGTCTTTGCCAATGGGCAAAACAGCGCTTATAATAAATTTAGGCGATGGTTTAAAATCATTAATAAAAGGTTGCCATAAACCATTGCTAAACTGAAGTATATTATTCTCATCCTGTGCAATTAATATTTTATTTGCAATGCCTAAATATTGCCATCCGGATGTTGATGGATAAACTGAAACAGTATAATTATCCCACTGATAAATTTTTTCTTTTGACCTGAAAAAAATATTGTTACCAAATGCAACAGTGTTCCATATATCTGTGCAATAAAAATCTTTTTTGGGTAAAAATGTTTTTAAAGATTTGAAGATGAGCTTGCCATTTTCATCGGGCGAAAAATATCCAAAATCATCCTGGCCTCCGGCATATATTTTATTATCTTCTCCAATGGCAAGTGAACGAATAATGGTTTTATTTGGAAGCGTATATGTTTTCCAGTAAGTGCCGTCAAAACTTAATAAACCTTCCTGGTTGGCAAAATAAATAATGCCATTTTTATCCTGAACAATACAGCGGTTTTGTGTGCCTGCATTGTAAGCATCTTTAGAATAATTTATTATATCAGGTATGCCAATTGTGTTTTGAGAATACGTATTAACTGCAAAAAATAAAACAAAAATCAACACTGGTTTCATACGGCAAATTATTAAGTAATAATTTAAAATCAGGCTGCATTAATCAACAAAAAATAATAGTAATAGTATTGCTTATGTGGTAAAAATAATGCTATGTTGCCAGTTTCTTTAAATGCAGTTTATCAACCATTAATTAAAAAAGCAGGGCATAGAAATACCCTGCATGTTGCTTGTATTATTGAATACACCTCTTAATTATAACCTGGATTTTGTTTAAGATATATTACGCCGGTAGCATTTTCCGCATCAATCTGCACTTGTGGAATAGCAAAATATTCGTTCACACCTTTTGTAAATTTTGCAGTGTTTACAACATAGTAAAAAGAATATCTTGTTTTTTCAACATTTACATAAGCATTTAATATATCGGCCATAGAACCTGTACCATTATCCCATCTTTGTAAATCAAAAAAGCGATGGCCTTCCATTGCCATTTCAAGCCTTCGTTCATATTGAACTGCATTGCGTGCATAGTCTTTTCCTTTGCTTGCAAACATACCTGCCGGATATGGCTTTATTAAATAATTAGCTGCAGGTTTTGTTTGTGGTGAATATTCACCTGTTGATGCATTATATGTTGCGTTGGCATACACCCAACCTGCAGGATTCGCTGCGCGGTTGCGTATCATATTTACATAATCTTCTGCTTTATCAAGACTGCCAACTTCTACTTCGCATTCCGCAGCCCAAAGCAATACATCAGCATAGCGAATAATATTATAATTGTTGGCAGTTATTTGTGTTGCACCCCAAAACACTGTTTCGTTAGAAGAATAAGTGCCAGCCTGGCTTTTAGCATATACATTCTTTTTTGGGCTGAATATTCCGTTGCTTGTTGGGTCGCGTATCCACGCAACATTATCCAAACCCCAGTCAAGATATGGAATTCCCGGTCTGCCTGTTGTCCAATCTAAACGTGGATCTAACGTACCTGAATAGGCATTGCTTGTATCACTTACCAATGGCTTATTGTTATAACTGCCGTCTAATAATGGTAATCCGTTTGCATCTGTTTTATAAGCCTGCACCAAATTCCATGAAGGATTATTAAACCCGCAACAACCACCCGGTGCGCCGGCACCATTTGGAAAATTTAATACATCACCCATGTTCCCATTGCCGCCATCATTAGCAGAAGCAGAGCCATCGTTCACAGACATCTGACAGGCAAATACAGATTCAGGCCCATTCTTTTGTGCAGCATTAAAATTGCTTTCAAAATTCACTAATGCATATTTTTTCCCGCCTGCAGTTTCTCCATTTGCTATAATCTCATCTAACAAAGTTTTTGCTTCAGTGTATTTATGTTCAAACATATAAGCCTTAGCTAATAAACTCATTGCCGCCCATTTATTTGCGCGGCCAATCTGTGGTTGTGTTTCAGGAAGATTATCTGCGGCATATTGTAAATCGGATTCTATATCAGGCCATATATCCTGGTCGTTTGACACATTAAGGTTATCATTCAAAAAAGATACGGATTCATCAACATAAGGAAACATGTTGAAAATTTTCTTTCCATCAAAATGATAATAACCTCTTAAAAATCTTGCCTCTGCTGCAATTCTTGAAGTATCGGCCGGTGAAATATCTGTTGCCAAACGCATATTGCGCAACACATCATTACAACGCTGAATGCCTGTATATAAAAGCGTCCATTTCTGATTTACATAAGCTGTTGTTGCTTGTGACACAGACCATGATTCAACAGAAGTCGCATCAGGCTGATCGCTTGGAATAGAACCTTTATAAGAATCATCGGCGCATATACTTCCATACACCCAGTTAGAACCTGCACTGCCATAAGCATTGCCGGCACCAGGAAGGTTTTCGCCGTCTAATATGGCGTAAGCGCCAATTAATAACTCACTAACGCCTGCATTGTTGGCAACATTTTGCGGAAGTAAATAACCTTGCGGTTGTTTATTAAGATCTTTGTTGCATGCGTAAATAACAAACATTAATATGAATGTTATAGCTGGTATAACGTACTTTAAAGAAGTTCTTTGCATAAAAATATTTTTGCTGATTTTAATTAATGAATGGCCACATTTATTCCTACATAATAAACTTTCTGGTTATTGGGATAATTTCCGCCATCAATACCAAACAATGTATTCGATCCGCCAATTTCCGGATCAAGGCCGCTGTATTTTGTTATCGTAAATAAGTTGATGGCTTGCACATAAATTCTTAACCTGTCAATATGATATTTTTCTAAAACTTTATTTGGAATAGTGTAACCAAGCGTAAGGCTTTTATTTTTTAAGAAAGATCCATTTTCCAACGGATAAGAATTAAAGGCAGTAGCATTACTAAAGTTTGCCGATCTTTCTAATATAGGCACATTGCCATTTTGATTGACTACATGTGCTTCCGGATCGTTGATATTTGTTGGCTGGCCTGCATCGTTTACCAATGTTGGCGAATGCAATGCAACTCTTGTGCTCATAGCATTACCAAATGCCTGTGGAAAATCGGTGGACGCACGTACATTATTTAAAATATCATTTCCGAAAGATGAATAAAAGAATGTTGAAAAATCAAAACTTTTATATGCAATGGAAATGTTTAAACCTGCCGTAAAATCAGGATTTGGATTGCCGAAAAAAGTTCTGTCATCAGCATTAATCTGCCCGTCGCCATTTACATCTTTATACTTAAATCTTCCTGGTGCTGCTGCATCTTGTGTTGGAGATTTTGCAACATCTTCCTGGTTCTGAAACAAACCGATTACCTGGTAACCAAAAAATGCACCTGCCGGTTCACCAGGCTGTAATCTTGATATAGTTGTATTGCCACTATTAATATTTAAATATTTTTCACCGGGCGGCAGGCTTTGCACTTTATTGTTGTATGATGTGAACGTGCCGGTTATATCAAAATGAAAATCTTTTGCAACAGTGCCATGATATGTGGCTGAAGCATCTATGCCTTTGTTTACAATGTTGCCGGCGTTAATATAAGGCAATGCAGCGCCGCCACCGGTTCCAACTGCAAGCGGCAAAAATATCAACCCGCTTATTTTCTTTTCATACCATTCAACGGTTACATCAATTTTGCTTTTGAATAAGCTTGCATCAAAACCAATATTTGTTATAATATCTTTTTCCCAGGATGTATTTGTGTTACCATATTGACTTGTATATAAACCTGCAGCCGATGATGTTCCGGTGCCATAAATATCATAGTATGATTGATTGGCTGCCTGACCGAATAAAGTGTACGGATTGGTTGGCGTTATATTACTGATGGAACCCAGTTTACCCCAGCCGCCGCGAATTTTTAAATCGCTGATCCAGCTAACACCTTTCATAAATTCTTCCTGCGATATTCTCCAGCCGGCTGTAAAGGCCGGAAATGTTCCATATCTTTTTTCGCTCGCAAATACAGAAGAGCCATCTCTTCTTACCGTAGCGCTGAATAAATATTTATCATTAAAACTATAATCAACTCTTCCAAACAAAGAATATAATGTTTGCTCATAAGGAGTTTGAATACCATTATTACTTGTAATGTTCGCGTTCGTTTGTCCGGCCGGTGAGCCAAAATTCAACGTCCATAAATTTGGATCAACCGTTAAGTTGCTTGAATCTGTAATATAATAACTGCCTCTTGTAGCACCGGCTGCGCGTCCATCATTATTTATATATTCACTGCCAATTAAAACAGTAAGGTTATGCTTATCTGCAATTAACTGAGAGAAGCGTAAAGTATTCGTCCATGTAAGGCTGCTGTTCCATCCATAATTTTCAAGATAGCTGTTTGGATTTTGAGAATTTTCTGCATTTTCATAAGCCGTATATACAAATGCATTTCTGTAAAAATTATCTACTCTCCCACCAATACTTGTTCTTAATGTGAGATGCTTTAGCACATCAACTTCAGCAAACATATTTCCGTTTATCTGCCAGTCGTTATTCTTATTATTACTTTGACGGGAAAGCACAGCATACGGATTTTGCTGGTTACCCAATCCCTGCGAACCTGTACCTGCAAAATTTCCCATTATATCAAATACCGGAATTATTTCAGGTACTGAATAAGACATTGTAATTGGGTTAGAACTATTTACACCAGGTAAGTTGAGATAACCAGGATTGTTTTTGAAAAACACATACGCATTTTCGCCTACACGTACGCGGTTGTTTAATAAACTGAACGTAGTATTAATTCTTGCTGAATACCTTTTTAATGAGGTGTTTTTTAAAGTGCCGTCCTGGTTTAAATAATTAAAAGAGAAGAAGTAAGTTGATTTATCGCTGCCGCCGCTTGCCGAAATATTATGGCTCATAATAGTGGCGGGATTGAAGATGGTATGAAACCAGTCAGTGCCTGCTTTATTTGCTTTTGTAATTTGATTTTTATATAAAGCATACGTGGAAGGATCAGTATTTGGATCGCCTTCTTTACCACCGGGCGGTGTAATATAATCGGGCACAACAGGTGCAGCGCCGTTACCATATTGTTTATCGGCAGGCGTTAATCCATCATTAATATATTCCTGCCATAAAGCACTGCCGGTTTCTGTTGGATTAGCAATGTCGTATCCTTTTTTTAAAGGTTGCTGTGTTCCAACAAATGCATCATACGATAATTGCACTTTGCCTGATTTTCCACGTTTGGTGGTAACAATTATAACACCGTTGGAACCACGCACGCCATAAATAGAAGCAGCACCTGCATCTTTCAAAACCTGTATAGATTCTATGTCATTAATATTTATATCATGCAAATTGCCGGGCGTTCCATCAACAATAACTAATGGATCAGAACTGCCCACAGAAGTAATGCCGCGAATACGGATTACGCTGCCTGCACCAGGCGCGCCGCTGTTGATAATTGTTACGCCAGCAGCTTGCCCTTGCAATGCAGATTCTGTACTGCCCGAAGGAACCTGCCTTGCATTTGCCATATTTACTACGGCAACAGAGCCTGTAATATCTTTTTTGCGCTGAGAGGAATAACCCGTAACCACAACATCGTTTAATGAAGCAGTATTTGATGAAAGTGCAATATCACCCATACTTGTTTTTCCTGTTGTTGAAACTTCAAGCTGATCATAACCAACAACAGAAATAATTAATGCGCTGCTGTCTTGCGGCACTTGTATAGAGAAAGTTCCATCACTTGCAGTTTGCGTTGCTTTACTTGAATTTTTTACAACAATAGTTGCGCCCGCTATCGGCTGTTTATCGCCATTATTAATTATGCGACCTGAAATAGTTTTTTGCGCATTTGCTGCAAACATGCAAAAGATAAACATGAATAAAGCGCATAATTTCTTTATAAAGTAATTAGATTTTGAAGGCATAAGCAATGTGTTTTTAATTTTTAGATATTATGTTTCGAGGAGTACTTTTTTATTTAAACAAAGACAATTTTTTTATTGATTTTAATGCGAGTTGCTAACAAAAGAAATGCTCTTACTATCCGGCGACCACGAGTTTACATTGATGGTTCCCTGTCCGCCATATAAATAAGCAATCACTTTTGGTGCTCCGCCATTTGCCGGCATTAAGCGAAGCATAACTCTTTCATAAGATGGATGAGAAATCGGATCAATATCTATCGGGAAAGAAATAAAAACGATCCATTTACCATCAGGAGAAATATGCGGAAACCAATTGTGATATTGATCGAATGTTAGCTGTTCTTTTTCTGATCCATCAGTTTTCATTCTCCATATTTGCATCGTGCCTGTTGGGTTTGCATTATAATAAATGTATTTGCCATCAGCAGAATATTCTGGTCCATCAACATGACCTTTTGTATTATGCGTTAAAGCAATTTCTTTTCCACCATCTATTGATTGTTTGTAAATGTTGTAAATTTTTGAACTGTCTCTTTGCGCAACAAAAGCCACTTCTTTATTATTAGGATTCCAGCCATGTAAGTAAGAAGGCGTTTGTTCTGTAAGCAGCTTTGGTTCGCCGCCACCAACCGGCATAATATATACTGATGAACCGCCGCCATATAAACCTGCCCGGCTATTGCTGATAGCGATCATTTTTTTATCGAAAGAAATCTGGTGATCATTATTTATTTTATTTGCTGCGCCTGTATTTAATTTTTCCGGCTCACCTCCATTAATAGAAAGCGTGTACAACGATCCATTCATATTAAATAAAAGATGCTGACCGTCGGGCAAATAATTCGGCGCTTCAAAACGTCCCGGCGCTTCATAGATCACTTTTCTTTTTCCATCAAACACATTCATAATTTCCATTCTTGAACCCAACACATTTTTCAATGCAGGAATTATTGCATGCGGGTTTGAAGTAAATGGATGATCAACTGGTTTATCAATTCTCACGTTCCAAACTTTTGCTTCCGCTATTTGATCAGAATCATGTGAGCATATATAAATGCCAACCAGCATTGAATCATTTATTGCAGGCATTTCAGCAGTGCCAACAATTTGCAACGGCTCGCCCGGATGTGCAACAGACATCGTTATCATTTTGCCTTTGCGTTCAAGACGTATAGTTTGTCCGCCTTGTTTAGGATAAAAAATTTCTTCTTCCGGATCGCGCATAAACATGCCTGTGTACGGGCGCCATTGCAATACCGTTAAACCATCAATATGCTTACAAGCATTCATGCTGGCTGCGCCTTCATCAGTTGACTCGCGAACCATCCAGCCAATTTTTCTGTGCCCGATTGAATTTGAAGTATCACCGGCAAAAGAAAAATCGGCCGTAACAATAAAATCACCTGCAATTTTTTTATATACAAACTGAAACTCATCGCGGTTAAACCAAATGTTTGAACCGGCACCTTTAATATCGTATTCCTGCGTTGCCTGATCATACGACGCTGAACCGGCAAGCTTTGGATGACCAATATCAATATGATTGTCAAAAACACCAACAGGATTTTGCGCGAAAGAAATAGTACTTAAAAAAGAAAATAAGGTAAACAAGCAAACTTTCATATGGATTAAATTTTAGTTGAAGCAATCAGAATTATTGCTGCAACAAATCTATGTATGAAGTATGCCGATAACCGCGTTTTACACTACATCAATGCTACATCAGCTACTAAAATCAAGAGAGAAAACAATTAAAGATGCGCATCAATGCTACATCAATATCATTTTGCAGAATTTATGTTTGATGGAAGTGAAATAGTTTGTTCTTTAAGGTTCCATCCTTCCACTTTTAATTTGGTAATTGTTTGATTTATTTTATCAGTAGCGCAGCTTACAGTGATCGTTTTATTTTTTCCTGCATTAATAGAAAAATAGTTATCAGACCAGAATGAAGGCAATACTTCTTCATCGCCATTCATTAATTGCGGATTGATGAAGAAAGCAATTTGTTTGGAGGGATTAGATAATTCCAGAGTTAATTGATATTGATTTTTTATGATTTGAGGTTGTATAATTTTTACATTTAATATTGCCGGTTGCATTTGTTTTAAAGAAGTAAAATCGTGGTTCGGCGACATCCAATAAAAATTTTCTGAAACAGGTTTTTTATTTTTATCTTTTAATTGCAGGCTGATGAAGGAAACACCATTTATATTTTTTAATACATCTGCCAATTGAAGTATCTCATTTTCGCTTGTTGCATCAGCATTGATAGTTCCATCTTTTTTATATAAACATTTTCCATTAATATTAAATACTTCAGCAACATAATTTAAAGATGATTGCGCATGATACGTTCGATTAATTACAGCCACTGCAGAATCATCTAAATTAAATTGAATGTGTAACGGCTCAACTGCACGCTTCATAAAATAATATCCTGCATTTGGTTCTAAATACCAATCATAAATTTGCCAGATAACACTTGGGAAAGCAGCATTTAATTTCCATAACATTACTCCGCCTGTTTCATTTAATTTATGTCCGGCTGCTTCAAAAATGCTGCGATAACCATTGGCATTTATCAATTGCATTTTATTTGAAAAATCTTTTATACTTGTTGGTTCTCCATAATATTTTTTCATCGCATTGTAATACGTTTCATAATGCCCGTTACCGGCACATGCATCATGATAACCCCAGGTATTATTTAAAGGATACGGCAAGCTGCTATCTGGCACTAAATCTGGAATTATTTTTTTCAACGTGTTATATGGCGGTTGCGATGGAATGCCTGTTTCATCTTTAAAAACCCAGTCTTTACCGCCATCAACTAATTTATAATATTGTGCATCTTCCTGCCATGAATATGGGCCGCCGCTATACACGCCGGCAGGTTTATCATCGGGCCAGGAACCTTTCCAGCCTGCGGCTTGTTTTGCAAAACCAGACGATGACGGAATGAAAGGGCGCGTTACATCTAATGTTGAAACATTATCACGCATCGCATCATACAATTCTTTACGCGCATGACCTTCATTGCCGCCAGTCCAAACCAACAAGCTCGCATGGTTGCGTATGCGATAAATGGTGCTGATGATATTTCTTATAAAAACATTTCCCTGCAACGGCCAATCTGGTGAACCTTTAAACTCACCTTGCGTATCGCCGGTAACCCAGAAGTCTTGCCACACCAGCATTCCATAACAATCGGCTGCTTCATAAAATTCATCTGTTTCTCCAAGACCGCCGCCCCAAATGCGCACAAGATTTACATTCGCATTGCGGCATAAATGCAACTCTTCATCATACCGCAAAGAATCACGATTCAACATCATATCAGGTACCCATGCGCCGCCATTCAAATGCACACGTTTTCCATTCACATAAAAATCTCTGCGCGTCCATCCATTCACATCAACCGCATTTGAACTTACAGTGCGAATGCCAAATGAAAAAGATGTATCATCTGATATTTGATTATTGTTTGTGTATTGAATATGCAGGCGATACAAATTTGCATCACCATAATTATTCGGCCACCATAAATGCGGATTTTTAATGAGTAATTCTTTTACATCATCTGATGTGAATTGAATGCTTTTATTTTCGTTTGCATTAATAGAAATTGCTTTTGTAAAACTGATTGAACTGCCACTAAAATTTTCAGGAATAATAGAAATTTTTAATGCACCATTTTGATGCTGATCACCATGATTGATTAAAGATAATTGCAATGATAATTTTGCAACACTTGTATCCGGCAACGAAGGAAATTCTGTTTTTATAAAAGGCTGACTGATGACAACATTTCCTGTTGTTCTTAAATAAACCGGCAACCAAATTCCCATGTTACGATCACGCACTGCAGGAATCCAATCCCAACCAACAGAACTTAACATCGTTACATTTTTTCCAATGTCGCCGGTTGGTCCGCCGTTCGCATAAAAATCTCCCAATGCATCTAACTGCGGATGCGAAGGCAAACCCGGATAATCCAACGGATAAATTTTTACGGCAAGAATATTTTCATCGCCGGGTTTTATTGCATCACTTGCATTCAAACTATATTCTGCAAACATGCCCACCATTTGCGATGAATCGGCAATCTGTTTTCCATTCAGCCAAACATCTGCGCGGTAATTAATACCTTTAAATATCAACTGAAAATATTTTCCTTTATCTGTTGCCGGAACATTAAAACTTGTACGATACCAATATGGTTTTTTCCATGGATTTGGTTCATTCGGCAAGAAACTATACTGCGCTAAATTATATTGATGATTGAATGAATCGGATGCATCGGGAATCAACATATTATTCATGCCGATGTATGGATCAGCATATACTTTATTTTGAACAAGACCCGATAACACCGTGCATGGAACGGTAACAGGAAACCAATAATTTTTTGATTGATAATCTGATGCTGAAATAGTTTGCCCATCATCCTTTATAACGGCAGAAGATTGCAGATTAAACTTTGTAAGTTTTATTTGCTTAACATTATTTGCTTGTGCAAAAAGCAGGTTACCAAAAGAAAATAATATCGCAGATAAAAATAAACTGCTGAAAATTTTTTTCATAAAAAATTATATATAAAACTGATTTGTAAAAAATAATTATTGTTCACGCTTACTTTTTTCAAGTATACGAATTCCATTTGTTTTCGCAAGAATTGCTTTGCTTGCCAGGTTATAAAATAAAGAGGTTTCTAAAACGCCGGTAATATTTTTCAGCAGGAAATTTAAGATAGACAATTCAGGAAAAGCAGCAAACCAAATATCAATAAGTTGATTTGAATATTTTGTAATTACAGGCGTATTGTTTTTATAACGTATCTCCGTTTTTGCATCAGGAAACAATTCTCTTATTTTATGCTGAACAAACGTTGCAGCCGCAGGAATTACTTCAATCACCAACGGAAATCTTGTTTCAAGTTCTTCAACATATTTTGTCTCATCACCCACCAAAATAAATTGCCTTGCCATTGATGCAAGCAATTTTTCTGTTGTATGAATTCCGGAACCGCTTTTTAATGCATGTAAATTTTTATCGAATTGATCGCAGCCATCAAAGTAAATATCAAGTGAATGAATTTCAGAAAAATCATTCACTGAAAAACCTGACTGTTCTAAAATTTTTTTTGTTGAATCAGATGAAGTATATAGCAGCAGATCTAAATTTTCTTCTTTTAAAAATTCAACCATATATGCAATAGTTGATCCATCGCCAAGCCCGACTGCTGTATTGCTTTTAATGAATTTTACTGCTTCCTCAGCAGCAATCTTTTTTAAATTCATTTATAATTTTTAACACATAAGTTTAGTATAGATTATTTGCGCCTTAGTGGTTCAAAACAAATAACCACAAAACCACTAAGACTCAAAGGAAACACAAAGAAAATTTATGCAAGTTTATAAAAATAATCAGCCTTTAATATCTGCTTTTTGAAGCCAGTTATAATCGAATGTCATGCTTTCAAAAGCATTGTTAGTATATTCTTCCTGTTCTATAAAATAATATTTCATGCCTGATTCTTTTGCATATTTAAACATGCCTGCAATATCAACATTACCTTTTCCAAATTCGGTGCTGTGTTTTTTAGCAGGATCCATATCTTTTAAATGCCAAAGCGGAAAACGTCCCGGATATTTTTTGAAATAATCCAATGGATTTTTTCCTGCATTAATTACCCAACCCAAATCCATTTCCATTATCACATATTTCGGATCAACATTTTCGAGCAATACATCATACAAAATTTTTCCATCCACTTCATCAAACTCTGAGTTATGATTATGATAGCCGAAAATCAATCCTGATTTTTTACATTGTTCACCAGCCTTAGAAAGTTGCTCTGCACTTTTTTTATAATTGTCAACTGTTTGGCCCTGCGAAGGCAACACAGCAGAAATTAAATATTGCTGACCGGTTTCTGCAGCTTCATCAATTGATTTTTGAAAATCATCATCCACATGTATATGACCGCTGCGCAACGTCATGCCATTATCATTCAAAATACTTTTAATTTCTTTTGGTGCAAGTCCGTAATAATTTCCTTTATCACTTTTTGCAGATTCAATTTCTTTATAACCGATCTTACCAATTTTTAATAACGTGCCTTTTGCATCAGCCAACATTTCATTACGCACAGAATATAATTGTATGCCCACATCTTTTTTGCCGGCTGATGATGCTGCCGCTTTTAAAATGTTGCTGCCCAACAAACCTGCAGCAGTTAAAAACGATGTTTGTTTAATAAATTCTCTTCTTGTTTTCATATAACAAATAATAAGGTTAGAAATAATATATTAAGCGATTTCTCCTACCGTGGAAATGACGCGCTAAACCAAAAGTAATTGTATAAGTTTTACAATAAAATTTATTTACCGCTCATATCTGTATTGCTGATGAATGCAATTTTTTTACTATCTGGCGACCATGAAGGTGTGTTGATGCTGCCTTGGCCGCCATAGAAATAAGCCAGCACTTTTATTGGTCCGCCTTCAATTGGCATCAACCGAATGTAAACATGTTTGTATGGAGGATGAATGCCGGGCTGTACTTCTTCCGGTAAAAATGAAATAAATACAATCCATTTTCCGTCGGGTGAAATATGTGCAAACCAATTATCCAAACTATCTTTCGTAACCTGTTCCTGGTTGCTGCCATCCGGTTTCATGCGCCATATCTGCATTAATCCAGAACGCACTGAATTGAAATAAATATATTTTCCATCGGGCGTGTATTCTGGTCCATCATCCAAACCTTTTGCATCAGTTAATTTTATTTCATCACCACCGGTTGAAGGAATTTTATACACATCAAATTCGCCATTACGATCACCACAAAAAACCATATCTTTTCCATCTGGCGACCAACCATGAAAATAAGAAGGACCTTTTGGTGTGATTAATTTTGGCGTGCCGCCGGTTATAGGAACACTATAAATTACAGAGCCGCCTTTATCTTTTTCATAATTACTTAAGCCAAGCATTTTGCCATCAAAAGAAATAACGTGATCATTATTATTATGAATTACATCGCCGGTGTTTATCTGCGTTGATTTGTTTGTTGCAAGATTATAATTATAGATCAAACCTTTGTTATCATTAAATATTAAACTCTTTCCATCAGTTGTCCAGTTTGGCGCTTGTATGGAATAAGGAACTTTATAAATCACATCACGTTTTCCTGAAGCCACTTCCAGAATTTCGAGATTGCTGCCCAACGTCATTTGTGTTGTTTGATCGGCAACGCCTTTGTAAGGAACCGTTATACTCACATTACTAAACACACCGGTTTCCACTACATCTGAATTATGCGAGCCTACAAATAATCCAACATATACATCATCACCCAAATCAATATCAGCAATAGTATCTGTTGTAAAAGGTTCGCCATAAGTTGCAGCACGCATTATATATGTATTGCCATGCCTTTCCAACTGCAAAATATTTGCTTTGGTAATCTTCATTTTTATTTCTTCTGTTTGTGCGCCGGCAGTTCTGCGAAATTGTAAAGATGTTAAACCATCGCCATGTTCAACAGCATTTACATGTGGTGAATTTCCATCAAGACTTTTACGAATCATGATGCCAACTTTGCGATGATAATTAACCCAGGTTCCTAAAAACTCTGCTCTTGTTTGCACGATAAAATCGCCGGTCATTTTTTTCCATACAAACTGAAATTCGTCGTGGTCTGCCCATACATTATAACCGGCACCGGAAATAACATACTGCTGTGTTTGCGGAATGTAAGTTGCTGAACCGGGTTTTACGTTTGCACCAACATCACCATGACCATCAAAAATTCCGATTTTTTGTGCGTTGATGTTGTAGCTGCAGATAATTAAAAAAATAAGCCAATAGATTTTTTTCATGTTCAATCGTTTTTGAGTTAGCGCAAATTTATTTAAAGCTTGCATTTTATAAATAAGAATGACTACAACAATTCTACATCAACAGGTAAAATTTATCTTCTGCAAAATAAATAATACTACTTCTCTACAACAACTTTGCTTAATGCAGGTAGTAATAAACCAGAAGTCTTTTTTTGTAGTTATGAAGATGATAAGCTGATCTTTTTTGCAGAATATGATAAATAATGTAAAAGTGGTCTTTAAATTTTGGGCTATTTAAATAGTAAGATTTTGCTGATATAACAAGCGTTTAGTTTGCCCTGCGAATCTTTGTATTAAAATTTAGTTAGACATTCCCTTTCAAACGAATAAGTTTGCTCATGCATCATATTCTTTTAGTTGAAGATGATCCTGAAATTGTTCATCTTCTTAAATTAAATTTCGATTCTTCATCTTACGATCTCAGTGTATCTAATACTGGTGATGATGCATTACAAAAAACAACCGATAATAATTTTGATTTAATAATTCTTGATATTATGTTGCCCGGCATGGATGGAATGGAAGTATGTAAAATGCTGCGTAAGCGAAATATTACAACGCCGGTTATGATGCTCACATCGCGCTCTGAAGAAATTGATAAAGTACTGGCTTTGGAGTTGGGTGCAGATGATTATGTTACTAAGCCGTTTGGTATTCGTGAACTGCTGGCAAGAGTAAAAGCCATGTTAAGAAGAGCGGAATCTAACGCAACGCCTACAACAAATATTATTAATGAAATAGAGATAGAGGATATTTATATCAACCGGGAAAAAATGAAAGCTTCTTTAAAAGGAGACCGGCTTGACCTTACTGCCAAAGAATTTGAATTGCTTTATTTGCTTGCATCCAATCGTGGCAAAACATTCAGCAGGCAGGAATTGCTGGAGATTATTTGGGGTTATTCTTTTTCCGGTTATGAGCATACAGTAACATCGCATATAAACAGGCTGCGCATGAAGATAGAGCCAAACCTTCAACAACCTTCGTATATATTAACAACATGGGGTGTTGGTTACAGATTTAAAGAATGAAAACAAGAAAATCAGATCTCTTTAAAAGAATAACTATTTTAATCTTTGTATTGATTACAGTACTAAGCCTGCTTTTTATTGCTATAACATATCTTACAACAAAAGAATTTTACCAGAGCAGCACACAGTTGGTTGATAAAGATGTTGCCACACACATTGCAGAATTTGCTTCACCTTTTGAAGATGAAGGATTGAATAAAAGAATTGCGGATTCTGTTTTTTATAATGCAATGGTTTTAAATCCAAGTATTGAAGTTTATTTTTTAGATACCGCGGGTAAGATTATGTATTACCAGTCGCCGGATTCATCCATAAAGCTTTGGACGATTCCGCTGGATAATATTAAAAAACATATACAGTCGAACGGTGAAGATTATATAAAAGGCCCTGACCCGAAAAATCCATCTAAACAAAAAGTATTTTCTGCAGCAGAGGTGTATAGTAATAAAAAAAAGGTAGGATACATTTATGTAATTCTCGGCGGCAACGAATATAGTAAAGCCACCGATCTTTTATTTGGAAGCCATGTAATGAGTTTGGCTATTACGGCATTTTCTGTAATCATTGTTTTATCAATCATGCTAAGCCTTTTTTATGTAAACCGTTTACAGCGAAATTTCAAAAAAATAATTGCTGTATTAAATACATATATGAAAGGCGATTTTAATGCACGTTTTAATTTGAATGAACATAATGAGTTTTCACCCATCACCGATTCATTTAATAAAATGGCTGCATTACTTTCTTATAATATAGAAAGATTGAAGCAAACTGAACAGGAAAGAAAAAATTTTATTGCTACTATTTCTCATGATTTACGCACACCACTTTCTGTTGCAAAAGGTTATACAGAAACAGCTATAAGCAAAATGAATAATGGAGAAATAAATCGTCCGGAGATGGATGAATTTATGCAGCTCGTTTATAAAAAATTACAGCAGATTGAAGTAATGGTGCAAGACCTTTTTGAGCTATCAAGAATGGAATCAATTCATTTCACACCTAATAAAGAAGCATTTATTTTTTCAGAAATATTAAGAGAAATGTATGCTGGTTCTGAAAAGGCTGCATCAGCAAGAAATATTAAAATGTCATGCAACGGATGTGAAGATATGTCGTGGATACATGCTGATATAAGAATGATGGAACGTGCAGTACAAAACTTATTGGATAATGCAATTAAATATACGCCGCATGGTGAAAGCATTTACGTTAATCTTGAAAAAAAAGACGACCTTCTTACTGTGCGTTTTATTAATACAGGCTCTATAATTTCAAACGATCTCATCAACTGGATTAATATAACTTCAAACGAAACAGGCGCATCTTCAATAATAAAACCAACCAATTCAGGGCTTGGATTACTTATTGTAAAAAGAATTCTCGAATTACATGATTATAGTTTTCATGTTACATGCGATGAGAAAAATATTATTTCATTTATCATACAAATGAAAACTGCAAATCCACTTTCTATTAATTAAGCAAAGATTTTAATCAGTACGCTTTTGTAATACTTCTGTGATATCTGCCACTGGCATTGGCAATAGTTTTGTGTTATAAATCTGAACAATTATTATTTCTAAAAACAATTTTTAAATCACAAAACAAATAACATGAAAAAGATTCTTTGCTTAATAGTATTTAGCGGTTTTTGCTGTTGCCTTTTTGCACAAAACGATAGTATGATGCATAATAAAATGGATAAGATGAGCAAAACGGACAAGATGGATAAAATGAAAGATTGTGTGTACATGGATAACAACCAAATGATGGTGATGAAAGACGGCAAAACCATGATGATGAATGAAGACATGAAAATGAAAAACGGAACTACCGTAATGAAAGATGGCAGCATGATGATGAAAGATGGCAGTAAAAAAATGCTGATGAACGGAGAATGCGTTGACATGAATGGAAAGATGATTAAGATGAAAATGGAGGATATGAAAATGATGGATGATAAAATGATGAAAGACAGTATGTAAATGAGTTTGATTGGTATAAACAAAAACCTGTAAAGTATAAGCTTTACAGGTTTTATAACATGCAAATATATTTAACCTGAAAAAAATTTATGAATACAGAAAACGCGGCTAAGCTAAAACACATTGGAGCAGGCATAATACGCTACGGACTTGTAATAATATTGTTATGGATAGGATTTTTAAAATTTACGCCTTATGAAGCGGAAGGAATAAAGCCTTTAGTAATGAACAGCCCGTTTTTATCATGGGGTTATAGTATTACAAGTGTAGAAGGTTTTTCAAAATTGATTGGTGTAATTGAAATTGTTTTAGGAATATTAATTGCAATAAAACGCATATCTCCAAAGGCATCTGCCACCGGAAGCATCGGCGCTATTATTATGGCAGTTATTACGCTAACTTTTTTAATTTCTACGCCTGCCGCCGCAATATGGCAAATGGATTATGGATTTCCATATTTATCTCCTATGCCTGGCCAATTTATTATAAAAGATCTTTTATTGCTTGGCGCCGCTGTGTACACTGCGGGAGACTCGTTGCTTGTTGCAAAACAAGTATGAAACACGCGAACTGCGCATCATATTAAATGGCAAAAGAATTACCACCTGAATATTTTATAAGCTGTTTTTAAAATCAATCCTGTAAAAAAATTTGCAGAATAAAATGATTTAAACTTTACTGCATAATGAGCAGATTTACTTCAACATTTTTGCCTTTTATTTATATCAACTTATTTTCTGTAGCAACATGTACTAATTCGGGCGCATTGTTTACTTCAAATTTTTGCATAAGATTTCTTCGATGTGTTTCTACTGTAAGCGGACTTATAAAAAGTTTTTCTGCTGTTTGCGCAGTCGTTAATCCTGCAGCAATACATTTCAGAATTTCTGTTTCGCGCCGGGTAATATGTGGTGTTTCTGAAAGCGACCGGTTTGATGTGGCGAGTATTTTTTGCACTTCATCATTCATCACCAGCTTATCATCCATTACATCTTTTATCGCCTGAATTAATTCTTTGGATGATGCATTTTTTAAAATATAACCTGATGCGCCGTTCTGCAATATTTTTGTTATCATCAGCCGTTCATTGTGATTACTAAGCGCAAGTATTTTTATGTGCGGGTATAATTTTTTAATGGTTTTACATAAATCAATGCCATTAATATCGGGAAGATTAATATCAAGTAAAATAAGATCAGCAAATTGTTCCTGCAAAAAAGTTAGCGCTTCAGTTGCAGTAATGCACGAAGCCAATACTTCAATATCTGCATGTTGCTGCAAAATATGCTGCAGGCCTTCATGCACTAAAGGATGATCATCAATAATAATAAGCCGTATTACTTTATTGTTGCTGTACATGTACTTCAATATTTACTGTTGTGCCTTGTGCATTAGACTGAATTTCCATTTTTCCCTTTAAATAATTTACACGGTTTTCAATACTTGCCAAACCCATACTTTCATTTTTTGGTTGATTAATATCAAACCCTTTTCCATTGTCTTCAACAGTAATGTGTAAAATATTTTCTTCCTGTATGCATTGCACCAGCACCTTTTCTGCTTCAGCGTATTTTACAGCGTTAGCAACAAGTTCCTGCACTATTCTGTAAATGGTTAACTGGTGTTCCTGCTTAATTTTGCTGTTTATTTTATACGCTTGGAAAACAACATTTGTTTTATTGTTTCCAATGCTTTCGCATAAATCTTTCAAGGCAGGTTCAAGGCCAAACCTAAGTAATGTTTCGGGCATTAAGTTGCGTGCTATTCTGCGCAACTCGTTTACAGAATAATCAAGCTGGTTAATTACTTTATACAATTCCATATCACGCGGTTTTTGATTTGTATTTTCAGCAATGTGCGACAAACCGATTTTTACACCAGCCAGCATTCCGCCTAATCCATCATGTAAATCCTGTGCCAGGCGCTTTCGTTCTGCTTCCTGGCCCTGCAGCATTGCATTATAAATTTGCAATTCTTGCTGCTGTTCCATTTCTTTTATCTTTTGTTGATTGCTTTGCTGCTGCAGTTTTGTAGTACGTTGTTTGTTTTTATAAATGATGAATAATAATATTGAAAGCAGTAACAGAATTAAAACGCTGCTTAATAAAAGATAATTCACAAATCGCCCGTGTTCTAAATCTGCCTGTTGCTGCTTTGATTTATTTTCAAGCGCTAAAATTTGTTTCTCTTTTTTTTCTGATTGATATTTCGCTTCAAGCGCAGCAATATCTGTTTTGGTTTTTGCACTGAATAAACTATCAGATAAAATGCTGTATTGCATTAACCATTTATATGCTGCCGGTGTATTGCCAAGCGCCGCATCTGTTTCAGCCAATTCAAACAAAATTTGTTTTGTATTATTTGATAAAGGCATTTGTTTATTCATGTTATAAACCTGTAACAAAACAGGCATAGCATTTTCAAATTTTTTCTGTTCTTTATACACTTTATATTTTTCATACAAAATAGATTGCACATCATATTTTGAGTTTATTTTTTCTGCCAGTAATAATCCTTTATTCAGTTCCGTAATAGCCGTATCAAAACTTCTAATTCCCCTGTAATACATACCAGATACAGAATAGTAAGTAGTTAAATATACAGGCAGGGAATTGGTGTGGAGAATTTTAAAAGCACTGTCTAAGCAGGGTTTTGCTTTTTGAAATTGATAGTTTTCTGTAAAAGCTTTCGCAATCATAGTATAACAATCAGCAAGTGCTGCATTATTATTAGCAACTTTTGTAAGCAGGTGCAGCGCTTTATTATAATATTTTAAAGCATTTTCATAATCTGTATTGTTCATAAACACAGCACCGAGATCCATATAATTCATACCCATTCTTAAACTATCACCGGCCAAAGTAGCAAACGGTATGGCTTTATTTAAAAGAATGTCAACATATTCTTTTTCATTATTTTTTCTTTGTTCCAAAGCTCCATAGTTGTGCCACAATCTTGCCCTGTATTGATATGCCAATGGTGAAGTATTATGATTCAATAATTTTTCGGCCAGCATATATTCCTGCTGGCTTTTATTAAAATCATAATCAAATAAAATTCCTGCTTTATTAAAATGAGCAATAGCTGTATAAAAAGAATTTCCGTTGCTAAACTGTAAAGATTTTTTTATGTATTCAAATGCTTTTGCAGTGTCTTCATCTGACCAATAATCTGCAAGTTGCAAATACAAATTTGCTTTTGCAGTATCTGTTGTTGCATTGTTTAACAGCGTTTGCAAACTATCAGGCAATGATCTGTTATCAGCCATATCTTGCGCTGACACATTGGTGTAAATAAATATGATGAAGATTAAATAAACTGACGATAAAAATTTGTTCAAAACAAAAAAGATTTAAGCGAAGCACAATTTAGTTCTTCGGTTTAAAGCAGATAAGTATAAATATGTTTTTTATAAAAAAATACCGGTAAACCAGTAGATGAATTTAATGAGTTACCGGTATTGCAAAGAACCATAAAAAATACGCTATTTGTGTTGATGATAAATGCTGTTATTTAAAATCATTCATCAATAAAATTGTACTTAATGAAAATTATATTATCCGTTTTATTATTAGCAACAACCTTCTTTTCATTTGCACAAGATGCAGCTTTAAAAAAAGGCAACACCGTTTTTGTGCAGCAAATATCTGCAAACGATAATGTAAAAGATTATACCAATGATTTTGCGAACGAATTGCAGGATTGGGGTTACTGGAAAATTACTTCTTCAAAAGATAATGCTGATTTTATAATTGACCTGAATTTTGATTCGCATAAAGGCATTACGCTTACTTCCTGGGGCGGCGAATCTGTTATGGTAAGTGCAAAGTTTCATACAAAAAGCGGCGATAAACTTTTTCAAACAGAAACATACCAGGCAAGCCCTAATGGTTCAAATGGTTTTAATGGAGGCAAGTCATCCATAAAAAAATTAATACGCGGATTAAAAAAGCATTTTAATTAAACGCTTCAATCTATTTCTACAATAAAAATATTTATCTATGAACATTAAAAAGTTATGCGTTATTGTATTTGCGATTTCTTCTGTTTTAACATCGTGCAGTAAAGGCAGCGATGCACCGGGTAATGGTGGAAATAATAACGGTGGTGGTGGTGATAATGGCGGCAATAACAGCAGCCTTGGTACGGGCCATATTTATGTACAATGGGCAGATGAAGGCGTAAAAGATATTGATTTGCAAACAGCAGCAGAATCTACATTATTGCCGAACACTACAGGCTTGCACAGCTATTATATAAGCCAGGATGGAACAAAAATTTTACAGTCATCTACTGCATCTGGTACTGATTATGATGCAAATCTTTATACGCTTACAAACCTTGATGGTTCAATAATACAGCAGTTTAAATATTATCCTGCAGAAGGCGATTATACGTTTCCGCAACTTTCTCCCGATGCAACAATGATTGCTGTTCCGCCAACTTTTGATGATGGTGTTGTAATAATGAATACTTCAGGCAAAGTATTATACAATTTTGCTACAATTAATGGCAACAAAGTAAATGGCGGCATTGATTGGTTGCCAAATAATGAGTTACTGATTTCTACATCGGCGGGCATTTGGCATATTGGTTCACCATTTAAAACAGCCTATTTTATTACGAAGCCAAACTTTGCAAGTTGGGGCGATATAGCGGCAAGCCCTGATGGTAAAAAAATTGCGTTTACTGGTGGAAGCCATATTTGGATAATGGATATTGACGGAACAAACCTAAAGCAGGTTACAACCAGCAGTACAGTTGAAGCTTATCCTGTTTTTTCGCCCGACAGCAAATCTTTATTAGTAGGTACAGATTATCAGGAAACGCTTGCTACCAGTTATATATGGTACTTAGGCATTATTCCGGCAGATGGCAATACGTATAATGTTGACCCTGGTAAAGACACCAATGTTGTTGAAGTTATTCCTAAAGGAGAGACACAACCACAACCCGGCGATGACTATATGTATTGGCGATAAACAGAATTGAACAAATTATAGTGCGAAAATATTTGTTTAAAGAAAGGCAGGCAGTGCAATAAAAGAATGTTCATCATCTAATAAAAAAATTTTTTTAAACGAAATTTTACAACAACTCAATAATTATCTTTAGCCTTTCAAGTATGTAGAATAGCAACTTATTTCTTATCTAAAAGACTAACCTTAATGAAAAAAATTTACGCCTTTACCATCTTAACAATAGCTATCTTATTTGCTAATGAAATAAAAGCCCAGGTAAGTAAAAGAGATTCCTTAGCCTTGGTGAATTTGTATGACAGCACTTTTGGTGATAGCTGGAGGCATAATAAAAATTGGTTAAACGGACCTGTTAGCACATGGTATGGTATTACCGTAGTTGATACAAGCGTAACTTCAGTAGTATTGGGTACAAATGGTTTGGGAGGAACGCTGCCCGCATGTATTGGAGATCTTAGTAATTTGAATACTTTATACTTAAATGACAATCATATACACGGCACAATACCAGAAACAATAGGTAATCTTACTAATCTGCAATATCTAAGTTTTTATCACAATAATATTAAGGGAGGAATTCCAGTTAGTATCGGTAATTGTATTAACCTGCTTCAACTTTCCTTAAGTTATAACCAATTACAAGTAATTCCAACTTCCCTGTGCCATTGCATTAATTTATACTGGCTTTATTTAGATAATAATAGCTTTAAAAGTTTACCTGATTCGATAGGCAATTTAAGCCGGTTATTTTTTCTTGATGTAAGCTATAACGATTTAAAAGGAAGTATACCTCAATCTATTGGTGGCCTTGTTAATCTTGTTGGCCTTAATCTGTCAATCAATTCTTTAACAGGCCCAATTCCTGAATCAATTGGTGACCTTGCCAGCGTTACAAGTATTAATTTAAGGCACAATAACCTTACAGGTGAAATTCCTTCTTCAATAGGTAATTTATCGAAACTTCAATATTTAGATCTAAGTTATAATTCTATCGCTGGTACTATTCCAGGTACTGTGGGCAATCTTTATAATATTCAGGAAATATATCTTTATAACAATAAGCTGACTGATAAAATACCTGCTTCAATTGGCAAATTAGATAGTTTACAGGAACTAAACCTGCAATCAAATAAACTCACTGGAAATATTCCTGCGTCGTTAGCGCATCCTGGTAATTTACATGTGCTGTATTTAAGCGACAATCAGCTAACAGGCAGTATTCCGCCAGAATTTGCTGATCCTAAAAAGCATATTAGCCTAATTGTAAGCGGTAACCATCTTTCACAAATCGGAAATGTAAACTTTCCCAATTTTCATAATTCACAGTTTTATGCAGCAATAGATCATAACTGGTTTACGTTTGATGGCCTTGAATTTATAGCATCCAGTTTTCCTTCAATAACTTATTCACCTCAATCAAAGATTAATATTCATCAACGTGGCAATTACTTAACTGTTTATGCGGGAGGAACGCTAAATAATAATATTTATCAATGGTCTAAAGATGGTATTGTTATAAAAACAAAACAAGGAGATTCAGCTTTTCTTCCTGCTATTAGTGGAAATTATACAGTTAAGGTTACAAATTCAGTTGCTACCAAACTTACCTTATATGGTGATACAATAAGTTTTAATACATCAAATATTTCACCGGCAATTGCAGCAAATCAAATTAATAATAATAGCTTTTCAATATATCCAAACCCAGTAAAAACAATTGCAACAATTTCATTTATCACTAAAGGAAATTGTATAATAAAACTTGCTGATGTTTCTGGAAATATTATTCAAACCAAAACAGTAAGCATTAAAGGCTTAAATACGTTACAATTAGATGTAAGCAAATATGCTTCGGGGATTTATTTTGTTTCGATCCTTGGGGAAGGAAAACAAATCCAAACTTTACAATTGAATAAAGAATAATACAGGCTAACGATAATATGCAGACTTCAATATTAGCAATTTCTTAAATTCCTATATCATCAAAAAGTCCGTTCCATTATATTTTTAGTATTCTTATTGGTTATAATTTCAGATATAACACCTTATACAGATTGATTTTCAACTAAACAAAAAAAGCCCATCAAATAATGATGAGCTTTTAAGTCGGGAGGACAGAACTATTATTTAAAGTTGCAAAAATCTCACTATCAAAAAGATCAAAATTTAAAAGAGCATACTCACATTATTTATCTCATTATGCTGAAGAATAAGAGGGAGTAAAGATAGGTAAATGAATTAATACAATGCCTGCCTGTTATATATAGAATATCAAAAACTTTTGAAGTTCTATATTCATTCAGCACATCTTTTATAAATTCAACTTCTGCATTTGTCCATTCAGGCGTTGCAGCTTTCTCCCACATTTCTCAGTTAATACCTGCAAAAATGTTCATACCAGTTATCGGGAATGTTATTTTTCATCACAAGACTTTGTTTTCAATTTTATAAAGTACATGTCTACATAATGTATTGTCGGGCGCAATATTTGGATGATTAAATTCTCCTTGCTTTATCATCCCGACTTTGTTCATTACTCTTTCTGAAGCAGAATTTACTACAGCAGTAAATGAATATACTGTTTGGAATTGTAATGTATCAAATCCATATTGTAAACATGCTTTTGCCGCTTCAGTTGCATAACTCTTATTCCATTCTACTTTTTTCAGACGCCAGCCAATTTCAATACACGGGGTAAAAAAACTTTCAAATGGTGGAATCATAAAACCGGTGTAACCAATAAATTCTCCCGTTGAAATTTTTTCAATTGCAAAGACCCCAAAACTATATTGTTCAAAATGCGAATTGATTCTTTTCATCATCGCTGCTGTTTCTTCTTCATTTAATAATGAAGGATAATATTTCATTACATCAGCATCTTTATTCATTGCAGAAAAGGGAATAAAATCTGCATCAATCCATTTCCTTAATTTTAATCTTTCCGTATAAATTATATCTTCCATTTTTTAACCAGGTCTTCATATCTTCTGTGATATTGTTTTTATGCTGTGGCCTTTTGCATCAATAAATTTTTCTTTTAATTTTTTATTTGCAGAACCCTTAATAAACTGCCATGACCAAATACAGTTAAAAAAGTATTAATCGCACCCAAACTGATTTGATAAATATTCCCGGTTATTTGTTGCATGATGGTATCATTGTAATGTATTATGATTTCATGTTTTATGATTTTTTTGAATGACAGCATTTCCATCATCAATTAAAAAAAGCAACCTAATAATAAAAAATTATTCACTAAGTTTTTTTTTCTTTTTTTATACCGCTAAAAATAACAAAAGCCTTTACCGGTTCACCTTTTGA
>JBDUEO010000002.1:0-23052 GCA_040002335.1 Parafilimonas sp.
TTATATGGCATTTTCTTCTGTTGATACAATTATTGATTTTCTTGAACCTGTAAGTACATCTATTACTTTAAATAATGATGAAGGTTTTAATGCAAAGCAAATAGGCAATTATATTGATGCATATACCAATAATTTTCCTGATGTTGCCGCTGCCGATTTAATAATTATTGGCTGCGCCGAAGCGCGTGGCGCGGGTGTTTTAAAAGCTGATGACAGCGGTATTAATGCGGTGCGCACTCATTTTTATAATCTCTATCACTGGCATGCTGATGTAAAGGTTGCAGATGTTGGAAATATTAAATCAGGCGCTTCACTTGAAGATACTTATTCTGCTTTGCTGCAGGTGTTAAGCGAACTTTCAGCATTAAATAAAAAAGTGGTTATTATAGGCGGTTCGCACGATATAATGATGGCGCAATACAAAGTATTTGCATCGCAACAAAAAATTATTGAAGCTACTTGCGTTGATGCTTTTTTAGATATGAATGCAGACAGCCGTTTACCCGCTGATAATTTTTTAATGAAGTTATTTACGGATGAACCAAACTATTTAAGGCATTATAATCATATCGGTTTTCAAAGCTATTTTGTGCATCCTGCCATGCTTGAAACCATCGATAAACTGCGCTTCGATTGTTACCGCGTTGGCCTGGTAAAAGAACATATTGAAACGATGGAACCGGTAATTCGCGAAGCACATATTTTCGCGTTTGATATTACTGCAATTCAAAATAGCCATGCACCTGCAAACCGCGTTACCCCAAATGGTTTTAATGGCGAAGAAGCATGTTTGCTAATGCAGTTTGCCGGCATGAGCGGACTTGCAAATTCCATCGGTATTTATGGCTATAATGCAGCGCAGGATGTAAGCGATCTTACTGCAAAACAAATAAGCCACATGCTTTGGTATTTACTGGATGGCATACAAAAAGGCAAACAGGAAGCGCCGCTGCACCAGCGCGAAGATTTCAGTGAATTCAAATTAATGTTTGCCGATTTTGAGACCATGTTTTTACAAAGTAAAAAAACGCAGCGCTGGTGGATGCAATTGCCCGATAAAACATTTGTTGCCTGCAGCGGAAGAGATTATGCAACTGCTTTAAATAACGATATTCCAGAACGTTGGTTGCGTGCAGCGGAAAGAAGTTAGAACTTTATGTTTTCAAGCTTCTGTATTTCATCGCAGCAATTCATACAACTTTATCATTACTAACTTTGCAACATGCAATACACGCTGAAAAAATCTTTAGCCCAGCATTTTTTAAAAGATGAAAACATCAGCCGCAATATTGTTTCAGCAGTAACCAAAAATTCATTTAACCAGTTATTAGAAATTGGCCCGGGAGCTGGCGCATTAACTAAATTTTTACTTCAATTAAATGATATAGATTTTAAAGCTATCGAACTTGATGAAGAAAAAATAGCCTACTTGCTGCAAACATATCCATCAATAAAAAATAAAATTATACATCAGGATTTTTTAAAAGCATCGGTTCCGTTTACAGGAAATTTTGCAGTGGTTGGTAACTTTCCGTACAACATTTCTTCGCAAATACTTTTTAAAATTCTTGAATGGAAAGACCAGGTTCCGTTTATCACCGGCATGTTTCAAAAAGAAGTGGCGCAACGCATTGCTGCCAAACCAAACAATAAAATTTATGGTATATTAAGTGTGTTAGTTCAGGCATTTTATAACGTGGAATATTTGTTTGATGTTTCACCATCTTCATTTACGCCGCCACCAAAAGTTATGAGCGGCGTTATTTCGTTAAACAGAAAACAGGAAATTCTGGACATGACGAATGAGAAAGATTTTTTTCTGCTGGTAAAAACAGGGTTTAATCAACGCAGAAAAAAATTGCGCAATGCCGTTCGAAATTTATTTGATGATAATATTTTGCAGGACGAAATTTTTGATAAGCGCGCAGAACAATTAAGCATTCAGGATTTTGGCGCGCTTACATTCAAAATGAAAAATAAAATGTAAAGATGAAAATATGATTAGAAAGAAAGTGATTGTTACAGCAAAAGTGCATGCATATGTATTAGATCAATTAAAAGCAAAAGGGTACGAAATTTTGCATATTCCTGCAGTTACGTACGATGAAATAGGCTCGCTTATTTCAAATACAAACGGATTGATTGTAACAACAAAACTTAAAATTGACAAAGCGTTAATTGATAAAGCAAACAATTTAAAATGGATTGGCAGGTTAGGCAGCGGCATGGAATTAATTGATGTGGAATATGCAGAAAAAAAAGGCATTGTTTGCGTAAGCAGCCCTGAAGGAAACAGGAATGCTGTTGCAGAACATTCACTTGCGTTATTGCTGAATCTTCTAAATAATATTACCAGCAGTTTTGATGAAGTAAAAAACGGAGAATGGATACGCGATGCTAACCGCGGCACAGAATTAAGCGATAAAACAGTTGGCATTATTGGTTTTGGAAACACGGGCGAAGCTTTTGCCAAACTGCTTTCTTCGTTTAACTGTACAATTCTTGCACACGATAAATATAAATTTGGTTTTGCACACGATTATATACGCGAAGCTGAGCCAGAGCAAATTGCACGTTATGCTGATGTGGTGAGTTTGCATTTGCCGTTAACCAATGATACTTTTCACTATGCTAATGAAATTTTTTTTAAACAATTAGAAAGAAAGCCGGTCTTTCTTTCATGCTGCAGGGGAAAAGTTACTGATACAAAAGCTTTAATAAATGCGCTTGATAGTAATTTTATAAAAGCTGCCGGCATAGATGTTTTGGAGAACGAAAATGTAAGCATCTATTCACCAGAAGAAAAAAATATTTTTGAAGATTTAACCAACCGCAAAAATGTAATTATAACGCCGCACATTGCCGGTTATACGCATGAAGCTTTTTTTAAAATGGCAAAAATTGTATTGGATAAACTGGAGAAGAAAGGTGTTTTGTAATTAATTTGAAAGTGAGTAAAAATATGAAAGACTGGAGATTTTAAAATCCCCAAAAAAGACTTCTTAAATTTCTGTATTAACTGACTTGCCGGCTTTCGGACTTACTGACTTCTTACTATATTTGCATTGTGCAACGCTGCATTATTTGTGGCGTTGTATTTTTTTACTCTAAAAACGATAGCTATGAACGATATAATGTACGTTTCAAAAGATGCATTTGAAAAGATGATAAAGGAATTACAACACATGAAATCTGTTGAAAGGCCTGCCGCATCAAGAGCCATTGGCGAGGCAAGGGAAAAAGGAGATTTAAAAGAAAACGCTGAATATGATTCTGCAAAGGATGCCCAGGGAATGTTGGAAGCCAGGATTGCTTTGCTTGAAACTCAGATAGCTGTTGCAAGAATTGTTGATGAAAGCGAAATTGATACAAGTAAAGTTTCAATTTTAACCAGAGTTACCATTACCAATGTGGCTTCAAAAAAAACAGTTACTTACCAGATTGTTGGCCAAAAAGAAGCTGATCTTAAAGCAAATAAAATTTCTATTGATTCGCCAATCGGGCAGGGATTAATTGGTAAACAAAAAGGCGAGGTGGCTGAAGTAAATGCGCCAACAGGTGTTCTTAAATTTAAAATTGAAGAAATAACCCTGTAGCTTTTTTTTCTAAAGAATTTTAAAAGCTGCATTAATTGCAGCTTTTTTATTTTTGAAACTATTTATATTTCTAAACTATACATTAAAAGATCAGCATGAGTATATTTTCAAAAATTATCAGCGGCGAAATTCCTTCTTATAAAATTGCAGAAGATGAAAAGTTTTTTGCTTTTCTTGATATTTTTCCTTTAGTTGAAGGACATACTTTAGTGATACCAAAAATTGAAACAGATAAAATGTTTGATTTAAGCGATGATTATTTACAGGCACTATTGGTTTTTGCAAAACCCATCGCGCAGGCAATAGAAAAATCTTTTGATTGTAATCGTTGCGGTATGGCAGTTCTTGGCTTGGAAGTGCCACATGCACATTTGCATCTTGTGCCTATAAATTCTGCAGATGACCTGAATTTTACAAGAGGAAAAATGAAGCTTACTGAAGAACAACTTAAAAAGGCACAGCAGAAGATTGTTGAGCGGTTGAATAGGTAAATAGGTAAATAGGTAAATAGGAATTTGGATGCTCACACGCAAATCCTGCAACTTATTTTATTAGCTTATCAGGATTGTTTGCAATAAAATCTCCCCATCCTTTAAAAGATTTTTTTTGAATCTGAATAACGGATGCAGTTGCATAATGGTGGCAAACCGCAACAGCAAGCGCATCTGAAGCGTCAAGAAAATGCGGCACTTCGTCTATTTGCATAATGCGTTGCAACATTTTAAACACTTGTTCTTTTGTTGAATTTCCATTTCCGGTAATAGATTGTTTTACTTTTTTAGGCGAGTATTCTGTAACCGGTAACGATGCCTGCATGGCTGCTGCAATTGCAACGCCTTGTGCCCTCCCCAGTTTTAACATGCTTTGCACATTCTTGCCAAAAAAGGGCGCTTCAATTGCAAACATATTTGGCTGGTATGTTTTAATGAGTTCGCTTACTTTTGAAAAAATAATTTCAAGTCTTTCATAGGTATCTTTTTTAGATAAAAGCTTTAAAACATCCATGTGCAACAACTTTGCTTCGCTGCCTTTCGTAAGTACAACAGCATATCCCATAATCACAGTACCGGGGTCAATGCCTAAAATTATTTTTGAAGATGCATTCATTGTTGTGTGAAAATACTATTTTGGTTTATTGAAGCGCATTAAAATTCATGCAAAAAAAAATTCTTAACAACCGTGTAAAAATATTATTGAATTATGTATTGGGCCCTATATTGTTTATTGTACTGGTGTATATTATTTGCATTAAAATAAAAGAGCAACCCGATCTTACTGAAAAAATAAGTTTGTTGAAAGATACTTTATCACAAAAAAATATCTGGCAGTATATTCTTTTAATGCTATTGCTGTTATTTGCAAATTGGGGTATTGAAGCACATAAGTGGCAATTGCTGATGCGGCCAATACAGCGGGTAAGTTTTTTAACATCTGTAAAGGCAATTTTATCCGGGCTCGCATTGTCTTTATTTCTGCCAAATGGTTTTGGTGAGTATCCTGCCCGTGCTTTGTATATGAAGGAAGGAAACAGATTGCGTTCAGTGGCATTGAATGTTGCGGGAAGCATGGCGCAGTTAATTGTAACGCTTGTGGCCGGTATTATTTCTTTACTATATCTTAAAAATTATGCGTGGAATAAAAGTGCGGAAATACAAGGCCTGTCTGTTTTGTGGCTTAATGGAATTATTTCTATGATAATATTGGGAACACTTTTATTGATCATAATTTATTTTCGTTTATCGTGGCTAACACAAATAGCCGGAAAAATTCCATTTGTAAACCGCTATAAGTTTTTTATTGAAAGCCTGGAGACATTTCACTGGAAAGAGTTAACAAGAATTTTAGTGTTATCATGTATCCGTTTCACTGTTTTTGTAGTTCAATATATATTAGTATTGCATGTGTTTGAAATAAAGATTGATGTGATTGATGCCATTTGCACTACCTGTGTTTTGTTTTTATTCCTGGCAATTTTACCAACAATTCCGTTTGCAGATGTAGGCATAAGAGGCGCTGCGGGAGGCCAGTTATTTGGTTTATTAACCGCAAATTCTTTTGGTATAGTTGTTACCATAGCAGTAATATGGTTTGTGAATCTGATAATACCTTCTGCAGCGGGAAGTTTATTTTTGCTGGGTATAAAGCTTTTTAGACGCGCAGATAAATCAAATAAAAGTATATCGTGAGAAAAATTTTGATAACTCTTTTTAGCGTAGTTGTGTGGCTAAAGCTCTCGGCGGATGATGATTTTTGTGGCATTCGTAATACTGCCTTTTCTGCAAACGAAATTTTAACTTACAATGTTTATTATTCTGTAATCGGGCTGTTTGTAAATGCCGGTACAGCTACCTTTACAACAACGCTTGAAAAATTAAATAATAAACCTGTTTATCATGCAGTAGGTGAGGGCCATACCAATTCAAACTACGACTGGATTTTTAAAGTTAGAGACAAATACGAATCTTATTTTGATACCGTGCATCTGCTTCCGGTTAAATTTGTTCGCAATGTAGATGAAGGCGGTTATAAAAAATTAGAGAACACAACTTTTGACCAGCAGAACAATGTTGCCAATACATTAAAAGGCGTTTATAAAACTCCCAGTTGTATACAAGATGTTTTAAGTGCTGTTTATTTTGCACGCAACATTAATTACGGCAGGTATAAGGTTGATGATAAAATTCCGTTTAGTATGTTTTTAGATAACCAGGTGTACAACCTATACATCCGTTATGCTGGAAAAGAAGTGGTGAAAACACGTTACGGAAAATTCAACGCCATTAAGCTTAAACCATTACTTCTAAAAGGAACTATTTTTGAAGGCGGAGAAAAAATGACGGTTTGGATAAGCGACGATGCAAACCATATTCCATTACGCATTGAAAGCCCCATTGCCATCGGCAGTATTAAAGTAGATATGATGGGATACAGAAACCTTCGCTATCCTTTGACTTCAAAAATAAGTGTGCGTTAAATGTATTTTCAGTTGCTATTTAAATCAGGTTTTCTTTCAATAGATATTCAGCAATTTGTACTGCATTTGTAGCAGCGCCTTTGCGCAAATTATCACTTACGATCCATAAGTTTAATGTATTTGGTTGCGTTTCATCTCTTCTTATTCTGCCCACAAATACATCATCTTTTTCATGCGCCCATAAGGGCATTGGATAAATATTTTGCGATAGGTCATCCTGCACAATTACACCCGGTGCTTCACGTAATAATTGCTTTACGTCATCAATAGAAAATTCATTTACAAATTCAACATTCACACTTTCGCTGTGGCCGCCAATTACAGGAATGCGCACCGTAGTTGCCGTAACCATAATATTTTCATCGCGCATAATTTTTTTTGTTTCGAGCACCATTTTCATTTCTTCTTTTGTATAGCCATTTTCAAGAAACACGTCAATCTGCGGAATGGCATTTAAGTCAATAGGATATTTGTAAGCCATCGGCCCGTCGTACATATTTTTACGTTCATTAAACAACTGATCCACTGCTTTTTTTCCCGTGCCGCTTACACTTTGATAGGTACTTACAACAATTCTTTTTATGGTATATTTTTTATGCAAAGGGTTTAATGCAACGACCATTTGAATAGTTGAGCAATTTGGGTTAGCAATTATCTTATCATCTTTTGTAAGCACATCCACATTTAATTCAGGAACTATCAATTTTTTTGTTGCATCCATTCGCCATGCGCTGGAATTATCAATCACTGTTATACCAGCTTCAGCAAATTTTGGAGCCCATTCCAGCGATGTACTTCCACCTGCAGAAAATAGTGCCACTGCAGGTTTTGCGGCAATAGCATCATCGGCAGAAACTACTTTGTATTTTTTTCCTCTAAACTCAACTTCTTTACCAATTGACCTTTCACTTGCCACCGGAAATAATTCTGTAACCGGAAAATTTCTTTCAGCTAAAACCTGTAACATTTTTGAGCCAACCAAACCGGTTGCGCCAACTACAGCAACTTTCATTTTGTTGTTTTTATTTTTTTATTAGTGAGCTGCAGAACATGAATTGAACTTTGTTGTGTCACTCCCTTATACTGAAGTAATTAATTCAGCAAATACAGCATGCATTCTTCACAGAATGTCTAATTATCTTTAGAGAACGACTTATGTTCCTTACTGAATGTCTTGTAAACTTAAAAGCCTTCCATTTTTTTGGAAGGCTTTTAAGTTTACATTTTAAACATACAACTTTACACACCTTCTTTGTAAAAGAGCTTTGTACATTTTGTATGTTTAATATTCATCTTCATCTGCTATAATCTGTCTTTTTTATTTGCCAGATGGAATGCCCTTATTTTTATTTGATTTTATAAATTGATGGCATTTCATAACTGCTGCGCGAAAATAATATGTCATCAACAACAAACAAAAAATTATTTACCAGATTTTTATTCTTGTACTATCGGGTACATACATTTTATCTCCGGGCTTTACATTAAACGCAGCATAAAAAGGCGGAAAGTTTGAAAGCGGCCCATTCACCCGGTACATCGCCGGCGAATGCGGATCGACATTAGCATAATAACGTTGTGTTTCCGGCTTTAATTTTTCGCGCCATATTTGTCCAATAGAAATAAAGAAACGCTGGTCTGGTGTAAAGCCATCAATCCTCGTGGTGTCCTGTCCTTCTTTGGTCATTTTAAAAGCATCGTAAGCAATAGCTACGCCGCCCATATCTGCAATATTTTCGCCGGTGGTTAATGCGCCGTTTACATGCACGCTGTCAATAATTACATAAGAATTATACAGGTTAACAACTTGTTTTGTTTTAGCAACAAATTTTACACTGTCTTGTGTACTCCACCAGTTTTTTAAATTTCCATCTTTATCATATTGTGCGCCCTGGTCATCAAAACCATGCGTCATTTCGTGGCCAATTACCATTCCTATTCCGCCGTAATTAATAGCATCGTCTGCAGATGGATCAAAGAAAGGAAACTGCAAAATACCAGCAGGAAAAACTATTTCATTAAAGGTTGGATTATAATATGCATTAATGGTTGGCGGCGTCATTCCCCATTCTGTTTTATCAACCTTTTTTCCAACCTTGCTTAATTGATATTGATATTCATTTTTATCGCATGAAACAAGGTTCTCAAAATATTTACTTCTGTCAATATTTACTTTGCTGTAATCTCTCCACTTATCTGTGTAACCAATCTTCTTTAAAAATGCTTTTAATTTTTCTTTTGCAATCACTTTTGTACTGTCGCTCATCCAATCCAGTTTACCAATCCTATCAGCAAATGCTGTTTGAAGATTATTTACAAGATCAAGCATTCTTTTTTTAGCATCATCAGTAAAATATTTTTTTACGTACAACTGGCCTAAATCATCACCCAAATTTGCATCTGTATTGCGCACCATTCTTTGCCAGCGTGGTCTTAACTTTTGCGCGCCGCTTAATGTTTTTGAATAATCAAACTGTGCGTTTACAAAAGGGCTGCTTAATGCTGAAGCAGCACCCGATAACACATTAAAACGCAAATAATTTTTCCATGTATCAATTGGTACTGATTTTAATAATTCATTCAGCTTGGCATAATATGCAGGCTGGCCAACATTTATAGAATCTACATTTATGCCAACCATACTTAATGCATTCGTCCAGCCAATTACTGGTTCTTGTTTATTAAGATCTGCAACAGCCATTTTATGATAATTACTTTGCGGATCACGAAGCTCTACCTGCGTTTTATGGCTTGATGCCATTTGTTTTTCCAGATCAAAAACTGAGGCAACTTCTATTGATGCTTTTGAAGAATCATCTCCGCTTAACATGAATAATGTTTTCATGTACAATTTATAAGCAGCAACCACTTTTTGCGTTTGCGCATCAGTATTAAAATAATAGTCACGGTCTGGCAAACCCAATCCTGCCTGTGAATAAACAGCAATGTTTATTGAGCTGTTTTTGTCATCTGGTGCAACATATTGCGCCATTATAGGATTACCATCTTCTAACTGAAGCTGGCTTACAAAATCCATAATTCCCGCCGCATTATTTATAGAATCTATTTTTTGCAGGTAAGGTTTTACAGGATCGTAACCGCGGTTTTCAATGGCAATGGAATCCATTCCCGAAGCATAAAAATCGCCCACTTTTTGTGCAATACTTCCTGCGGGTTGGTCGCCTTTAGAAACCGAATCTAATATTTCATGCAGATGATCTCTTGTTCTGTCCGAAAGATCGTTGAATGAGCCAATGCCTGATTCTGTTTCAGGAATATGAATTGTATCAAGCCATTTCCCGTTTACAAATTCATAAAAGTTGTCTGAAGGTTTTACGGAAGAATCCATATAGCCCGTTTCAACAAATTTTTTAGTCGGCTTATCTGTGTTGGTACACGCCGAAAAAACAACCAGGGAAGCTGCAACATAAAGCAGTTTATATTTCATATGTAAATAATTTTGAAGCACGAAAAATAAAGCTTTTGAAAATATTTGTTTAAATTTTTTTATAAGCGAAAATTATCAACCATACTAATGTTGCACAATAAACACGCTGCCACAATACCTGCAGTTTCGGTTCTTAATCTTGTTTTACCAAGTGTAACGCCAATATAATTTTGCCGGAAAGCCAATGCAATTTCATCTTTTGAAAAATCACCTTCTGGGCCAATAAGCATACGAATGTTTTTGTTGGCAACCGCTACTTCAGCCAACGATTTTTTTTCGGCTTCATCGCAATACGCAATCAGCTTTATGCCATCAATATCTTCATTAATAATTTCATTGAATTTTTTTGGCTGATGCAATTTTGGCAACCATGTTTGTTTGCTTTGCAACATGGCTGCAACAAGAATATTATGCATTCTGCTGAAACGGAAATTCTGTTTTTCAGTATGATCGCAAATAAGCGGAATAATTTCAGCAACGCCAATCTCAGTTGCTTTTTCCATGAACCATTCAAGCCGCGTTGCATTTTTTAATAATGATATTGCAATGCAAACATTGCCACTTTCCGGTTTCTCGTAGCAAATACATTCTTCAATTTTTATTTCGCAATTTTTTTTATCAATACGAATTATAATAGCTAAAAATAAGCTGCCTGCGCCATCAGTTAATTGAAGTTTTTCGCCTTCTTTCATGCGTAAAACCTGTATACAATGTTTGGCTGTTTCTTCACTTAAAACATGCGTTGGCTGCTGAATATTTTGTTCGTAGAAATATGGCAGGTTCATTTAGTGTAATTGTAATAATTGCAAAAATGGTTCTTAAGTTTTGAAAATGCAATCAATTGCAAGAATCATTTGTATTTAGTGATTTTTTATACAAAAAATGAAAGTATTTATTAACAAAATCAGTAATAAAAAAATATGAATAATGTATTTTAACGGGCTTGAAACATTAAATTTGCAATCCTTAATTTTTAGGCTTTTATACTTGTAAAATAAAGAATGGAAGACAATCAAACACCGCAGGAAACTACAGATAACGATAGAACGATTCAGGTAAATATAGAAGAGCAAATGAAAACCGCGTACATTGATTACTCAATGTCGGTTATTGTTGGCCGTGCTTTGCCTGATGTGCGCGACGGTTTTAAACCGGTACACCGCAGAATTCTGTTTGCCATGAATGAGATTGGCATGAATTCAAACAAACCTTACAAAAAATCCGCACGTATTGTGGGTGAAGTATTAGGTAAATACCATCCGCACGGAGATTCATCTGTTTATGATGCGTTGGTACGTATGGCACAGGAATGGAGCATGCGATACCGGTTAATTGACGGACAGGGAAATTTTGGCAACCAGGATGGTGATGATCCCGCAGCTATGCGTTATACAGAAGCGCGTTTGCAGCGTCTTGCAGAAAGTATACTGGAAGATATTGAAAAAGATACGGTAGATTTTCAGCTAAACTTCGATGACAGTTTAAAAGAGCCGGTTGTTTTACCATCGCGTGTTCCGCAATTATTGCTCAACGGATCAAGCGGTATTGCGGTGGGTATGGCAACCAACATGATGCCGCATAATTTAACTGAAGTGGTTAGTGGTTGCATTGCATACATTGATAATAGAGAAATTGCTATAGAAGAATTAATGCAGCATGTAAAGGCGCCTGATTTTCCAACGGGCGGCATTATTTACGGTATGGAAGGTGTACGCCAGGGTTTACTTACCGGCAGGGGAAGAGTGGTGGTGCGTGGAAGATGCCATATTGATACCAAACCCAGCGGCAGAGAACAAATAGTTATTACAGAAGTGCCTTACCAGGTAAACAGAGATGCTTTAACTGACCGCATTGGCCAATTGGTGAATGGTAAAATAATTGAAGGTGTTGCACATGTAAACAATGAAAGTAATAGCCGCGAAGGAACGCGCATTGTTATTGACCTGAAACGCGATGCTTATTCAAGCGTTATTGTAAACCAGTTATACAAGTTTACAGAGCTGCAAACCAGTTTTGGAATTAATAATGTTGCATTATCGAAAGGGCGCCCAAAAATTTTAAACTTAAAAGATCTCATCAGCGAGTTTATTGAGTTTAGAATGGAAGTGGTAATTCGCCGGGCAAAATTTGAATTAAGGAAAGCGGAAGAACGGGCACACATTTTAGAAGGCTATTTAAAAGCCCTCGATCATTTGGATGAAGTGATTAAACTTATCCGCGCAAGCAGAACGCCGGATGAAGCAAAAGATGCTTTAATTAAAAAAGGCAATGAAGAAAAATGGTATTTATCCAGTGAAAAATTTGCTGAATTAACACCTGAACTATATCAGCAGCAGGAAGGTTTTTCCGAAGCACAAGCTAAAGCTATTCTTGAAATGCGTTTACAACGTTTAACAGGAATGGAAAGAGATAAGATTATTGAAGAATTCAATGGCCTTATCATCAATATAAAAAGTATAAAAGAATTATTGGCGAGCGAAAGTTTACGATATGATTTGATTAAAACAGAATTGCTTGAAATAAAAGCCAAATATGGCGACGAAAGAAGAAGCGAAATTCAATACCTGGCAGATGAGGTAAACATGCTCGATTTTATTGAAAAAGAAGATGTTGTTATTACTATTTCGCATTTAGGATATATAAAAAGAACAAGCGCTTCAGAATACAGGCAGCAACGCAGAGGCGGCCGCGGCGCCATCGGCAGTAAAACACGGCAGGAAGATTATGTAGAACATTTATTTGTTGCATCTACACATGATACAATGCTGTTTTTTAGCCAGCAGGGTAGATGTTATTGGTTAAAAGTGTATGAAGTTCCTGAAGGAGAAAGACAAGGCAAAGGAAGAGCTATACAAAACATGGTGCAGCTTGTGCCCGGCGATAAAGTAAAAGCAATAATGAATGTAAAAAACATAGCCGACAAAGAATTTTGTGAATCGCACTATATTGTTTTGTGTACCAAAAAAGGTGTAATTAAAAAAACAGCGCTTACTGATTTTAGCCGTCCGCGTTCAACAGGTGTAAATGCTATAAATATTTTAGAAGGAGATGAATTGCTGGATGCAAAATTAACGGATGGCAATTGCGAAATAATGATGGCAATAAAAAGTGGAAGAGCAATACGTTTTCCTGAAGGTAAGGTTAGGTCTACAGGCCGAGGTGCAATTGGTGTAGGCGGAATTGAAGTAGATGATGCAACAGATGAGGTAATTGGTATGATTTGTGTCGAAAAGAATAATATTGACAAAACAGTTTTGGTTGTAAGCGAAAAGGGTTTTGGAAAACGTACCAAGGTTGATGAATACCGCATCACCAACAGAGGCGGCAAAGGTGTAAAAACAATAAATGTTACAGAAAAAACAGGCCGCCTGGTAGGTATTCTTGACGTAAATGAAAAAGAAGATTTGCTTATAACATGTAAATCCGGAATTATATTAAGAACATCCGTTTCAAATATTAAAGAATCCGGAAGAGCAACACAAGGTGTTATTTTAATAAGATTAGATAATGGAGATGAAATAGCAGGCATCTCTAAATTAGATGAAGCAGAAGTGGTAGAACCGGAAAATGATGGTGATGAAATTTCAAATAACCTAACTGTTGATCCGGTTGTTTAATATTTATTTATTCAATTATACTAATAACAAAAAATACTAAAATAACCTAACGGAAGTTCATTTTAATTTTCGCAGCATTCTATACTAACAACCGCTTTAAAGCAAAAATCAAACACATGAAAAAAATAATTCTTTTTGTTGCACTTATTTTTTCCGCGATGTACACAATGGCGCAGGATGAACAAGTAATAAATTTGTATGTTCAGCAAAAACAATATGAAAAAGCAAAAGAACAGGTTGATAAATGGCTCTCTGATTCTAAAATAAAACCGAAGGATAAACAAACTGCTCTTTTATGGAAAATGATGGTGTATAGTAATCTTTATGCTGACTCTGCATTAACCAGTAAATATCCTGATGCAAATACAGAAGCACTTGATGCATTTAATCAATACAAGGATTTAGACCCAACTTTGAAACAGTTAAAAGATCAGAGTTTTTTTGCCAGCGGTATTGGCAGTTTATATTCAGGCTCATTTGAAAAAGGAAAAAACTTTTTTCAGGCCAAACAATGGGATAGCGCGTTTAAATATTTTTCTGAATCAGAAGGATTGGGCACTTTTCTGCTGGAAAATAAATTAAGTACATCTACCGCAACAGTAGATACCTTAACTGTTTTATATACAGCTTATGCAGCGCAAAATTCAAAACACATGGACACTGCGGTTAAGTATTATTCAAAACTTGCTGATATAAAAGTTGGCGGTCCCGATTATGAAGACATTTACAAATTTTTGATTGAATACAACTCTCAGCAAAAAAATGATACTGCATTTAAAAAATATTTAGCCATTGCAAAGGAAGTATATCCAAACGATAACGCTGCGTGGTCGCAATATGAAATGAGCGCCATGACTGCAAATGCATCGTTACCTGAATTGTTACAAAAATATCAGCAGGATGCGGCTGCCGGCGGTATGAGTGAGGATAAATTAATTACTTATGCTGAAGCACTTGCTACAACCGATAAAGCGCAATTAGATCCACTCGATAGTACACAGCAGGTAGCTATAAAATTAGCCGCAGCGCAGGCTTTTGAAAAAGCTTTTGCACTTAACGATACAATGGGTTTATATGCTTTTAATTCCGGTGTAATTTATTATGGCATTTACAGCGACCTTGATGACAGGTACTCAGCCAATCGTGGAGAAGGCGCTGCCTTAAAAGCAAAGCGGGATGCCATATCAAAAGATGAAACAGCGTATGCTGATACGGCTTCTGAATGGCTTGAAAAAGCTTATCCCATTTTAAAAGCAAAGCAGGATAGAACAAAACCTGAAACAGCAAGTTTAAACAGAACCGTTGATTACCTCGCAAATATTTATTACTGGAAAAGAGACCAAACAAAAACAAATGGCAACAGTAAAGATTATGATAAATATGATGCGCTCTACAAACAGTATGATGCAGAACATAATTCTTATAAATAATTGAATTAATAAATTATTAACTGAAAGCCGCATGTCTGCGGCTTTTTTTATTGAAATATTGTTGATTAAGGTTGAAGGATGCAAACTTAATGTGCACCATATTTTACATCAATCAAACATAACTTCAGCAAAAATTATTGATGTAGAATTGATACACATAAAATGTAACATGAGTGTAGTAAGTTTGGTATGCATAAAAATTTTGAAACGATAATTAAAAAAACTTTTTCAACCATAATTTGTAAATAATAAAAATCAGAATTTATGGCTGCAATAAAAAAAATTTTGCTATTTATTTTTTTGTTTTTGTTGAAACAAATTGTTTACGCGCAAACGCCTTTTGGCGATAACATTAAATGGCTTAGCGGTTATGAAAAAAAGATCAGCGGTGAAGACATTTCTTATTTCTCTGCCTTTCCTGATTATGTAAATGAAGCTTTGCTAACACGTACAACAGATGGCAAAAAAATAATTGAATGGGAAACAGCACCTGTTCCTTTAAACCAAAAAAATAATTACACTTATTTTAGATGGGTTGCCGGGCATTCAACAGGCACCAGCGGCGGCGATCGCAATTTTGACTTTTATATTAATGATGAAAAAGTGTTGATTATTACAACACATCCTGGAAACAAAAACCCTGTATGGAGCTTCACTGCAAACGATAGTACAAAAATTATTTTCACGCAGTTAAAAACCGATGGCGCTAATGATGCGCACGGTATTATTTATTTAAGAGTTCCTTCATTGCGCATAAAACCCGGCGAGAATTTGCGCTTAAAAATTATTGGCGAAGCACAACAAAGCAATGACTGGTTTATGACGTTTAAATATGCATTCGAAGAAAAAGCAGATATAAGCGCGTTACCTTTTTTATTGAAAAATGGAAAGCAACCTTTAGCGCTAAATGTTTTGCATTTTGGCAAAAAGGAAAAATTAAATGTTGTTGTAAATAATGAAGAAAATTTTTCTTTCAATTTGAATGAAGGCATGAACAATTTTGATATACCCGTAACGGCTGTAACAAAAAAAGATAGTGTGCATGTGCTGGTAAAATATGGTGATACCATTTTATCAAACAGCTATGTGCAAATGCAGCCGGTGATAAAAAGAGAAATAGATTTCATCCATCATTCGCATACAGATATTGGTTATTCTGCGCTGCAAACTGATGTAGAAAAAATCCATATAAAAGATATTTATGATGCTCTCCGCATGATAGATAAAACAAAAGATTATCCCTACGATGCAAAGTTTAAATGGAACATAGAATCGCTTTGGTCTGTAGAAAATTTTTTAAAGCAGGCTTCACCAAATGATAGCGCAAGATTTTTTATTGCAGTAAGAAATGGCAGCATGTGCCTTTCAGGTTTATATGCAAATATGCTTACCGGTTTAAGCATGCCTGAAGAAGTATTTCATTATACAGATTATGCTGAAATGTTGCGCAGCAAATTTAATTTGCCCATTGAAAGCGCGATGATCTCTGATGTACCCGGTCTTGCGTGGGCAACTGTAACAGGTTTTGCAAAAGGGGGCATAAAATATTTATCTGATGGTCCAAATTATCTTGGAAAAAATAATCCTTATCTCGGGGACAGGGTTGGTCATTTTGTAAAAACATGGGGCGATAAACCCGTGTGGTTGCAATCACCTTCAGGTGAAGAAAAAATTTTATTATGGACGGGCGGCAAAGGTTATTCATCATGGCATGGCACTGCACCCGGCGCCGTATTTTATTCAGGCACAAAAAAAATTGCAGATTATTTAAATGACTTAGCTGCGAATAATTATCCGTATGAAATGGTGCAATGGCGTTACAATATTGTTTCTGATAACGGACCAATTGATACTACGATTTCAGATTTTGTAAAACAGTGGAATGAAAAATATGAGTCGCCAAAGATCGTTTTAAATACGATAAATAAAATGTTCGAATCGTTTGAAAGCCGCTATGGCAAAGCAATTCCGGTAGTGAAAGGTGACATAACACCTTATTGGGAGGATGGCGCAGCATCTACAGGTTATGAAGAAGGTATTAACAGAGTAAATAGTTTGCGCTGCCAGCAGCTTACAACTTTATACGCAATGCTTGCTCCAAAAAAATATAATGAAAATGATTTCTATAATGCCTGGCGAAACATCATCATGTTTACCGAACATACGTGGGGCGCTTACAACAGCATTTCCGAACCGGATGTGCCGTTCGTAAAAGAACAATGGCGCATCAAGAAAAATTTTATGCTTGATGCTGATAAAGAAATTGATTCGCTTACCAATAAATTAATGCAGCCACTAACAGATACCACTTCAAACAAAATTGCTGTTGTAAATACTTTATCATGGCAGCGAAATGGCGCAGTGTATTTGCCTGCAACTATTAATGCAAATATTATCACAGATGAAAAAGGCAAAATATATCCATTGCAAAAATTATCAGACGGAAGAAAAGTTTTTATCGCGAAAAACCTAAGCCCGCTAAGCGTTTCATTCTTCTATATAAAAAATAATGCGAAGCTTTCAACACAAAAAAATCCATTTATAATAACAGACAGTTCTGTTTCAAACGGAAAAATATTTGTTGGCTGGAATAAAACAAACGGCAGTATTACAAAGCTTGAAAAAGATGGTTATAATTTTTCTGGCGATTTTAAAAACCAGGGATTGAATAGTTATTGGTATGTGCCTGGTCGCAATCCTGCGGATGCAGTTTCAAACGATGCAGTAAAAATAAATGTGGAAGAACAAGGCGATTATTTGGTTACCATAAATATTCGTTCATCTGCACCGGGCACAGAAAATCTTGTAAGAAAAATTACTTTGCTTGCGAACGATGATAAAGTTTTATTGGATAATGTGATTGATAAAAAAGATGTGCGCACCAAAGAAGCGGTATATTTTTCTTTTCCTTTTGCAGATAGTTTGAAAATAACAACGATTGATGTTGGATATGGCAGCATGCAATATTTGAAAGATCAATTGCCGGGTGCTAATATGGATTTTTTGAGCACGCGGCGCTGGCTTGATGCATCAAACAATAATAAAGGCATTCAGTTAATGATGATGGAACCGTTTATGGCTGCGCCGGATTCTATGGTGGATGAAAATCTTGTGATTGATCAAAGTCATAAAAAATGGAAAGATGGAGGAAAGCCAACATCAACATGGTTTAGTTACGTTATGAATAATTACTGGCATACCAATTATAAAGCTGACCAGGATGGCATCAGCCATTATCATTATGCATTAAAGCCACATGATGCTTTTACAAATGATGAGCAGGAAAAATCAGCAATGGAATTTATGCAACCGATAATTGCATTTCCTGTAAATGAAAAAACGATGTTGCCGCAAAATCTTTTTGCATTGAGTAATAATAAAATTGTTGTTACCAGCATTACGCCACATAACGGCGGCGGCTTTGTGATAAGACTTTTTAATCCTGAAAAAACAATGCAAACAACATCATTTAATTGGAATGAATTAAAGCCGCAAACGATAACAGAAATTCAATCAAAAAAATCAATTAATGTGAACGATAAGATTTCTGTTAACGGATATGATGTAATTGATTTAATGGTAAAATAATTTAGATAAATAGTTAGTGCGAAAAGAATTCAACTTAAAAAATCAAAGATATTATGGAAAAAAAAGTTGAGCGTTATGGCATGGTAACCGGACTTAAACCAGAAAAAATTGCTTATTATAAAGAGCTTCATGTAAATGCATGGGCGGGCGTTTTAAAAAAAATAAAAGAATGTAATATTCAGAACTATTCAATTTATTTAAAAGAGATAGATAGCAAATATTATCTCTTCAGTTATTTTGAATATACCGGAAATAATTTTGATGCGGATATGAAAAAAATGGCAGAAGATGAAACCACGCAACGTTGGTGGAAAGAAACTGCACCCACACAAATTCCTTTGCCAGATGCTGCCGCAAAAAATGAAACCTGGAGCAGGATGGAAGAAGTTTTTTATACAGAATAGAATATCATTTCTTTACTTACTTGTAGCGAAATTTTCTTTCGTCTTTTTATAATTACCCACGCCAAAGCAAATAGTATCAGACAGAAAAAATAAAAAAAATTGCGTAGTTAAATAACTACGTATATATTTGTAGTCAAATAGCTACGCAATGAATTTAAGACGGGACGTTTTTCAAGCCATAGCAGATCCAACAAGAAGGGCTATACTTTTATTATTGGCTTCGCAATCCTTAACGGCAGGCGCTATTGCTTCCAACTTTAATACAGCAAGGCCTACAGTTTCAAAACACCTGCAAATACTTACTGAGTGTAAACTGCTTACACAAGCACAAGATGGCAGGGAAATTTCCTATCACATCAATGCAAAAAAAATGAAAGAAGTATCCGACTTTATTGAACCATTCCGTAAAATGTGGGATGACAGGTTTAATAAATTGGAAAGTGTAATGAAAAAATATAAAAAGAAATAATATGGAACAAAAAACAAAGATCAATGCCGAAGACGGCAAACAGGATTTAATGATCACACGTGAATTTGATCTGCCTTTAGAATTACTTTTTAAAGCGTATGAAGAGCCTGAAATTGTTGAGCAATGGATGGGAACGAAGGTGCTGAAACTCAAAAGTAAAAAGCATGGCAGTTATCAAATGGAAACATGCGATCCAAAAGGTAATGTCGCGTTTCGGGCAAACGGAGTAATTCATGATTTTATTCTCAACCAGAAGATAACACGCACATTTGAAATGGAGAATACACCTTATGGCGTTCAGCTTGAAGTATATGAATTTGAAAAACTTACTGATGATACCAGCAAACTTAAGATGCATGTAATATATGAATCCGTTGCGAAAAGAGACGAAGTGCTGAAGTTACCTTTTGCCCAGGGCATCAATTGGGCCCACAATCGTCTTGAAGAAATAGTGAGCAGATTAAAATAATATTTCATGAAAAATAGAAATAAGATCATTTATTGGATTGCCACGATTTGGCTAGCCTTAGGTATGGTATCAACTGGAGCAGTACAATTATTAAAAGAAAAACCCGGACAGGGCGGGGTTGATATGATAACACATTTGGATTATCCTGTTTACTTATTAACCATACTTGGCTTATGGAAAATTCTGGGCGTTGCAACAATCCTTATTCCAAAATTTCCTTTATTAAAAGAATGGGCTTATGCAGGGTTTTTCTTTGTTATGTCGGGTGCTATATTTTCGCATATTACCGTGGGTGATTCAGTAACTGCAATATTGCCTGCATTATTACTTTTAGTTCTAACCGTATTATCCTGGTATTTTAGGCCTGCTAATAAAAAATTGATTTCAGTTAATCAATAAATAGCATCGCATCTCAGTATTAAAAAAATAAAATAAATTACAATGAATCCTAAAGTTGATTTTTATTTTTATAAAGAAAAAAAATGGCAGAAAGAAATTGCGCAGTTAAGAATCATAGCTCTTGATTGCGGATTAACTGAAGAATTGAAATGGGGTTGCCCGTGTTACAGACTTAATGAAAGCAACATCGTTTTAATACATGTGTTTAAAGAATATTGTGCGTATTTGTTTTTTAAAGGTGCATTGCTAAATGACACTGAAAATATTCTAATTCAGCAAACAGAAAACGTACAGTCAGCAAGGCAAATTCGCTTTACCAATGTTCAGGAAATAGTAAAGATGAAAGCTACTTTGAAAGCTTATATCTATGAAGCCATTGAAGTAGAAAAAGCAGGTTTGAAAGTAAAACTAAAAAAGACTTCAGAGTTTTCCATTCCTGAAGAATTTCAAAAAAAATTAAATAAAAATGCAGCTTTACAAAAAGCATTTAAAGCTTTAACACCGGGGCGGCAAAGAGGATATATTTTTTATTTTTCTCAACCAAAACAATCCAAAACGCGGGAATCACGGATTGAAAAATATTCACCGTCAATTCTTGATGGAAAGGGCTTAAATGATTTAGAAGATTGATTTAAAAACAAGCCATTTTAATTTTAAATTTAGCGATTAGCGTTTCATCGTTTTGGCACTTCCTGTTTTCATTTTTTTATCTAAAAAAAAGTATTGATTTTACAAGTAACTTTTGTAAGCGATGGTAAATTCAATTTATAAAAAATAAAAACAGTATTAATGCTTTATTAGAAATTTTCTTACCCCAACAAGTCCATGCCTGTCAGAATTTGCTAAATCTGTTATTGATAATAATTGCTTGTAATAATAAATAGCCTTTTGTTTATTACTGCATTTTTCTGCTGCTTTTCCAGCGCCATATAAACTATTAAAAAGGTTAGGGCATTTTTTAAGCACTGCTTCGTATGCCTGCAGTGCTTTTTCGTTTTCATTCATTTGCATAAACATATCACCTAACAATTCTCTTGCAGGTAATACTTCTCCCGGTGTTACAGGATGCTTGCTGGTACTGTCTTCCATGTCTGCCGCAAGCTTCATTAAATTCAAAGCATGTTTTTTATCGCCTGATGCAAATAGAATCCATGCTTCGCCTGCTTTTATTTGTATTGCTACCTCCATGGATTTGTAACTGTCTTTTTGTTTTTCTAAGGTGTCACGTAATTGATCGAGTTTTTTTAATTCAAGTTTTGCAGCATCTATATTTTCAATATGTGCAGCACCTAATAACCTTGTAAAATGAATGATAGCTTCCTGCCATGGAAAATTATTCCATGAAAAATTTGACGGATATTTTTCTAAGGCCGCAGCTTCTTTCCATTTTTTATTTTCAAGTACATAACGGCAGGGAATGGCCGCAAAAGCATAAGCCACTTTAAAGTTCACAGGATAAACCTCGTTGATGGTTTTAAGATATTCAACCTGTTTTTCAGCAAGTGAATCTTCACCTTTTTGCAGATAGGCATACACAAGATAATCGAGGCCATGAAGCTCTTCATCCCAATGCCCGGGAATACCTGCTGATTCCGCATAGCATTTTGCTGCATCAATAGATTTTAGGTTTGATTGAATACTTTCATCCCAAAGACCCAATCTTGTAAAAATATGCGATGGCATGTGTAATGCATGAGCAGAAGATGGAGCAACTTCAGCATATCTTCTTGCAGCAGGTAATGCAAGGGCAGCGAGCTCAGGGTAATCATAAGTATGAATTAGATAGTGAATTACGCCGGGATGATTTGGCTCTACCTTATACAATCCTTCTAATATCGCTCCTGCTTTTTTTTGATTTGCATACGTTTTATCTGTTGGGTCTGCGGCTGCATCTAATGATAAAGCATAAAATATAGCTGCTTCTTTATCATCTGGATAGGAAACATATAATTTTTCCATTGCGTTTTTAAAATTTACACAACGCGTGTGATGATCGGTTGTATTCCAGTCTTTATAAAATAAACCAAGCGCATTTATGTAAGCAGATTCTCTTGCAGATTTGTTGGTAATTGATTTTGCTATATCAATAGCTTTGGATCCTTTTATAAGTTCGCTTTCATTTGGAGGCGTCCATAACGCATGAAAATTACACATAGCAACACCCCAATAAGCCATAGCACAATCTGGTGTTTCATCAATTACTTTTGCAAATGCTTTTTCAGATTCATCATACTCAAACGAATGTAAAAGTTCTATTGCCAGGTTAAAATCTTTCTTTGACTTTTTATTACAAGTCATATCAAAATCAACCGAACCAAATTGAGCATTTGGTATTCCGCATGAAATCACATCTCCTCTTTTTAAATTCAGTTGTTTAATTAATTCATTTGATGGAGTTGAATTTTTGTTGTTACATGATAAAATTGAAGCAATTAATAAAACGCAAAAAAGCCGTATAGAAATATGTATGAATTGCTTCATGTTTTTTAAAAGTTGAAGTTTGCAAGATTACCGCTTAACGGGCCGGAGTTGCTTTTTTTTCAATTCCATTTTTCTTATCGTCCGTATATGGTGTTTCTGAAAACAGTTTACCGGTATATTCGTAATAAAAATTTTCCATGCCATTTTTCATGCCATTTTTATATGGTATTTCTTTTG
>JBDUEO010000003.1:0-22668 GCA_040002335.1 Parafilimonas sp.
TATTAATGGGTGAACAGGAATGGGATGATCACGACAGGCATAAAAAAGAATTAGCGCGAGATATTGCCAAAGATTATCTTGAAAGCTGTGCGCCTAATGCAATACTTTTCACCTTTGGTGATAACGATACTTACCCACTTTGGTACGATCAGGAAGTAGAAGGCATTCGCCCGGATATTCGCGTTATCAACACAAGTTTGCTTGGCACAGACTGGTACATTAATGAGCTTCGGTATAAAGTAAATCAAAGCGACGCGATTGATGTATTAATGACACCTGACCAATTAGAAGGTAATACGCGGGATGTGGTTTTCTTTAATGCAAACCCGCAATTTCCTGAAGACCGTTATTACGATCTTTATCAAATGATGAAAGATTATGTTGGTACAGATGCATCGCTGGTAGGTGCACAAAACGGAAACCAGTATAATACTTTCCCGGTTCATAAAGTAGCTATTCCTGTTGATAAGCAACTAGTGTTACGCAATGGAACGGTAAATAAAGATGACAGCATTGTAGATGCAATTCGCTTTACTATTCCAAAAAACAATTTATATAAAAATGATCTTGCATTGCTGAATATTATCGCAGCCAATAAATGGAAACGGCCCATTTATTTTACAATGCCTTACGATGAACTTGGCTTTAGCAGTTACATACGCAGAGACGGTTTATCTTATCGTTTGGTGCCTGTACAAAATTCAACGGTAAATACAGATTGGGCATATAATGTTGTGATGACGAAGTTTGGTTTTGGTAATGCAAATCTTCCAAATGTTTATTTTGATGAAGAGAACAGAAGGCACTTAAATACTATCCGTAAAGCGGAAGTTGATCTTGCGTTTGATCTTATTAATAAAAATAAAAAAGATTCAGCAAAAGCTGTTTTGGAAAGATGTGATAAGATGATGCTGCAGGAAAATTTCCCTTATGGAATGGTAAGTCGCGGTAATGACCACAACCAGCTTTCACTTGCTGTAATGCAGGCAGCTTATTTAGCTGATGATAAACCTTTGGCTGAAAAAGTTGGCAAGTCAGTAAAAACAGATTTGCAGCAACAGATAAAATATTATAACGCTCTTTCAGGCTGGCAGGCAGATGGATTGAGTTATGAAAAACAAAATGCACAGGACATATTGGACCGGTTAATACAGGTACAGCAAATATTAGGTGGCAGCAAAGCGCCAACACCCGAGGCAACAGGCGAATTAAAACCGCCGCCAGATACTACGCAGCCGACAGATACAGGCAAATAATTTTAAATCCCGCATTCATTGCGGGATTTTTTTTAGTATTATCCATAAAATATTTTACAGTTATCCACAATCAGCAACACATGTAACGCTGATTGCTGTGTGTGACTATTTTTGTTTCTGATGCCGATAAATTATATTTATATCCTGCCTTGTGTGTTAGCCCTTGTTGCGGGTATTCAACTTTGGTATTACCTGTATTTTTTTTCACGCCTTGCATCTTATAATGCAAAACCAAAAGATGCATCGCAGGAATACCCTGTAACAGTTATTATTTGCGCAAGAAATGAAGCGGAGAATATTGTAAAAAATTTACCCGGAATATTGGTACAGGATTACAGAACTACACATGAAATAATGGTGGTAAATGATAACTCATCCGATGAGTCAAAATATATATTGGAAGAATTTCAGCGCAGCTTTAAAAACCTTACCGTTATCTCGTTAAAGCAGGAAGCAAAAGGTATTCCCGGTAAAAAATTTCCATTATCTGTTGGCATAAAATCATCCAAACATGAAATTGTTTTATTAACGGATGCAGATTGCATTCCTGCAAGTGAAAACTGGATTAAAAAAATGCAGGATGGTTACCAGCCGGGCACTGAAATAGTGCTTGGGTATGGCGCATATAAAAAATACCCGGGCTTTTTAAACAAGCTGATCCGCTTTGAAACTTTTCATACCGCATTGCAATATTTTTCTTATGCACTTGCCGGTAAACCCTATATGGGTGTTGGCAGAAATTTATCTTATAAAAAAGATACTTTTTTACGCAACAAAGGGTTTTCAACCATTAATCATATACCCAGCGGCGATGATGATCTTTTTATAAACATGGTTGCCAATAAAAATAATACTGCTGTAGTTATAGAAAAAGATGCGCATACTTTAAGTGAACCGCATACCACATGGAGTAATTGGATGCAACAAAAAAACAGGCATTATACAACAGCGAAATTCTATAAATCGTCGCATAAATTTTTGCTATCATTGTACGCAATATTGCAAACGCTTATTTACCCGTTAACGGTTGCCACAGCTATTTTTTTTAACTGGTATATTGCTGTTGGCATTTTTGCAATCCGTTTAATTGTGCAATGCATTTTTTGGTATAAATGCATGAAAAAATTAAATGAAGCAGACCTGTTTCCATGGTTTCTATTTTTTGATATTTGGATGTTTGCCTATAACTTATTTTTCTTTCCTGCTTTGTTTAAGAAACCTTCGCGTAATTGGGATTAGCGTATCAAAAAATCCGGCACAAAACGAGAGAAAAATTTTTCTTTGCTAATATTTTATTACATTTTACAAAACTGAATGGAACAAATTTTAAAATATTTTTCTGATTTTACAGATGTGCAATTGCAACGATTTGCAGCGCTTGAATCTTTGTATAAAGAATGGAATGAAAAGATAAATGTGATATCAAGAAAAGATATTGAACATTTATATTTAAAACATATACTGCATTCATTAAGTATTGCTGCAGCTTTTAATTTTACTGATAAAACTTCTGTTATTGATATTGGAACCGGTGGCGGTTTTCCCGGAATTCCGTTAGCCATTTATTTTCCAAATGTTCAATTTCATTTGGTAGATAGTATTGGCAAAAAATTAAAAGTGGTGCAACAAATTGCTGATTCGCTTCAATTAAATAACATAACAGTTCAACATATACGCGCTGAAGAAATTAAAAACCGGAAGTTTGATTTTGTTGTATCGCGGGCAACGGCACCTTTAAAAGAATTGTGGAAATGGAGCAAGCCATTGATCAATAAAAAGAGCAGCAACGATTTTGCAAATGGATTGATATGTTTAAAAGGCGGCGATCTTGCTTTGGAGATTTCAGAAAGCGGTTTAAGGCCAAACCAGATAACTATAAGCGAAATTTTTAATGATGATTACTTTAATGAAAAGTATTTGTTGTATATAAAAAACCAATAGAAAAGCGGCACAAAGCGAAGCCCGGTTTTAAAATATGCTTGTAGTTTTATTCGTTTTTGTAGTAATAGTTGCATCAAAAACCAATTCAAAATTTTTTATAATTTTTTCTTTTATCTCGTTCATCGCAACGGTTTTCCCAAGTTCTTTTTGTAAAGATGTTACCTGTTTATTTTCAATACCACAAGGTGTAATAAAATTGAAATAATTAAGATCAACATTTACATTTAATGCAAAGCCATGCATAGTAATCCACCTGCTGCAACGAATGCCCATTGCACAAATTTTTCTTTGTTTTCCTTTAATAGTTGCATCAAGCCAAACGCCCGTTTCGCCTGCACTTCGTTCGCCTTTTAAACCATATTCGCCAATGGTTAAAATAATCGCTTCTTCAAGGCTTCTTAAATACCAGCCTAAATCTGTTTTGTAATTATCAAGATCCAAAATCGGGTAACCAACCAATTGTTGTGGGCCATGAAATGTAATATCGCCGCCACGGTTTATGCGGTAGAATTCAATTCCTTTTTCTTCAAGCGCTTTCTCATTAATCAGCAGGTTTTTTTCTTTTCCATTTTTCCCTAACGTATAAACCGGGTTGTGCTGAACAAACAATAAATAATCAGGTTCCGGGTTGTTTAATTTTTTTGCACTTATTTTTTTCTGCAATAATTCTTCCTGGTATTGCCAAACTGCTTTATACGATTGATGTTCTATATCCTGCAAAACAATATCATGCATCATGCAAAATTACCATCAAAAAAAATAAGCGCATAAGCAACGTAATTTTGCAATTATGAATAATGACGATGAAACAATAAAAGAAGAAGCAGGAGATGAGTTATTTGAACGAAAGAGTTTTAAAGTTGATGCCGGCCAGGAACCTGTGCGGATTGATAAATGGGTGCAGCAACATATTGAAAATGCAACCAGGAACAAAGTGCAACAGGCAGTTGAAGCTGGCTTTGTAACCGTAAATGGCAAGACCGTTAAAAATAATTATAAAATAAAATCAGGGGATGCTATTATAGTAATGAGCCTGGTAAATCCTGATATTACCGAAGTAAAACCTGAAAATATTCCTTTACATATTGTGTACGAAGATGAGGAGGTAATGGTGCTGAACAAGCCGCCAAATATGGTGGTGCATCCGGGTGTTGGAAATTATACCGGCACTTTATTAAATGGAATTGCTTATTATTTAATTCATCAAAATCCAAATTTAACTGAAGAAGATTTACCGCGTTACGGCCTTGTTCATCGCATTGATAAAAATACAACAGGATTAATAGCTGTTGCGAAAACGCCTGAAGCATCGGCACATCTTGCCAAACAATTTTTTAATCACACTGTATCAAGAAAATATATGGCTTTGGTTTGGGGTGATGTTGAAAAAGATGAAGGCACAATTACAGCACATGTTGGCCGTAATCAGCGACACCGCAAAACGTTTGATGCATATCCCGAAGGCGAAACTGGCAAACATGCTACAACACATTACACCGTTATTGAAAGGTTTAATTATGTAACGTTTGTTGAATGCAGGTTAGAAACCGGGCGCACACATCAAATTCGTGTGCACATGAAATATGTTGGGCACACATTATTTAATGATGCAGAATATGGTGGCGATAAAATTTTAAAAGGAACTGTGTATGCAAAATATAAACAGTTTGTAGATAATTGTTTTGATGTTTGTCCGCGCGTTGCATTGCATGCAGCAACGCTTGGTTTTATTCATCCAAAAACAAATAAAGAATTATTTTTTGAAGCGCCTTTGCCTTTTGATATGAAATCATTAATTGAAAAATGGAAGAACTACATCAGCTAAAGCAGAAGTGCAAATAATATTTTATTTAGATATTCATTGAAAGAAATTCTTTGTAAGCAAACTGTTTTACTTCAGGAAAAAAATCAGCGTAACAATTTTTTAAAACATCATAATTTTTTTTGAAACTTTCAAAAACTGCATCGCTGTTATCAAGATATGCCGCACGTCTTGCCAGGCCATTAAAACTTTTTTCTATTCCATTTACAGTGCTGTAATTATACAACCAGTTATCCTTTTTCATGTACGGAAAAATGCGTTTAAATTTTTCCGGAAAAATTGATGTGAAATCATCAAGCTGCGCATAAACTGATAATGAAAATTCATGCAAACTTTCATTATTAAATTCATTTTTATCAAGTGCCAGAAAATGATCATACATCACATCTGCAAAAGCGCCTGCATATAAACCAACTGCAGGTTTAAAATATTCTTTCGCTTTTTTTGTGGCTTCATGTGCATCAGTAAACGCATCAATGTTGCGGTGAAACATGATTCCTTTTTGAATGTTCTCGCTAAAATCAAAACGCTTTTTTCCTTTTATAAAATCACTTATCATATTACCCGCTAAAATTTCCGGATGATTAAATGACAAATAAGCGTGAGCGAGATAGTTCATGGCTATTTCACATTTTTATTAAGCCACTCTGTTATCGTTTGTAAAGCAACCGGCGCAATCGTTTCTTCCAGTTGTCCATATTCCTGCACGGTACATTTATTACAGGTTTGAAACAAATGATTTAACCCGGGCAATTCTTTTGTGTCAAAGTTTTTTGTTCTTCCCTGCTGCAACGCATTTCTTACGGCCGGTAAATTTTGCCAGGCTACAACCTGAATATCTTTACTTCCATTTAATGCAAGCACTTTTACTTTTTTTAATTTGGTAAGATATGGTTGCGGATCAAATTGAATAAAATATTTAAACCACACCGAAGAAAAAGCTGCCATCAATTGATTGATATAATCTTCATTATTAGTTTGTAAATAAAAACCAAGCTTATGCAGGTCTGAAGAATCTGCATTTACTTTCCAATTATCAATAATCTGCAATGCATTTTGTTTTGCGGTGGCTGTATCAGGCGCATTTATGATTGATGTAATAAGTTGTGCATATAGCAACCTGTATTTTTCAGAAAATAATGAATCAATTCCCGCTGATCTCATTATTGCGGCATTTTGTTCTGCCATCAAATCAATAATTTTTACACCTGGCGCAGCCATTAAAACTATAAAGTCAATATCTTTTCTTTGCGATGCAACCATTGGCGCAATCATGCCGCCTTCACTATGGCCAAGCAAACCAATTTTTTTATCATTTACTTCATGTCTTGTTTTTAAATAATCTATAGAAGCATTTACATCTGTTGCAAAGTCTGCTGTAGTTGATGTTGCAAAATTTCCGGTGCTGTTACCAATACCTCTGTCGTCAACTCTTAAAACAATAAATTCATCGCGGGTTAATGCATCTGCAAGTACAGCAAAAGGTTTGTGGCCAAATATTGTTTCATCCCTGTCTTGCTGGCCTGAACCTGTGATTAACAATACTGCCGGAAATGTTCCACTGCCTTGTGGAATAGTAATAGTGCCGCCATATTGTAAACCGTTTGCATTATAAATTACTTCTTCGCTTTTATATGGAAATGGTGGCTTTGGTGTTTGCGGACGAATAAGTGGCTTTGCAACATAAGGTGCAACTGACCGGAAAAGATCTAACGGAATATTTACGCCTTGTGTAAACGTGCCGCTTAATGTAGAATCGTTCAGCAACTTGCCTGTATAACTTACGTGCAATTTTTTAATAGTGAATGTAAGTGTATTGCCTGATGTATCGCTGATTGTTTGAACTGAATCGCATTTAATACCTGTTGCATTTTGATCAGGACTATCGAGTGTGCCGGAATATGTTCCATCATTTAATTGTGTTACATGCAACACAAGATGAAGCTGGCCTGCTATATTAAGCGTTCCATTCCATATACCTGAAAAGTTGGTTTGTGCCTGTATGTAATTATACATTAACGAACTTATTATAAGAACAATAAATTTTATTTTCATAAACGTATTTTTTGTCGCTGTTTATTAAGCGTAAAATTATAGAGCGCATAATAAATATGCGTCGCTAAAATTACAATCAATACAACATACTTATTTATTGTTTACTATTTGTATAAAGAGTGGTGAAAAAGAGACAATTAAAATGCTAAAATTTTTTAGGAAAGAATTTTTGGGCTATCATTATTTCTAAAAAGATTGCATCTCTATTTCCCCAAAATAACTTTGTTGAAAATATAATGAGGTAATGCAAATAATAAAATCATTAAAATGAAAAAAAGTATTTCAACTTAATGTTTGCATGTTTTGGGTTGTGTGCTAAAACATGCTTTTCAAAAAAATTCTTTTATATCAACCTTAAGAATTTCTGCAATTTCATAGAGCCTTTCAATACTAAAGTTTGTGCGGCCAGATTCAATTTTGCTGTAGCCATTTTGCGATATATTTAGTTTTTCAGCCATGTAGGTTTGGGTGAAATGTAAGGCTTCCCGTTTTTGTTTAATCTTTTTTACAACTAATGCAAGGTTTTCATGGGTTAGGTTCATGTATATAAATTAAATGCTTGTTTAATGTTAAAACTATTGCAGCGGCTAAATAAAAAAGCGCTGATTCTTACATAAGAAATTGGCGGATATCTGTTTCTAAGGCCAAAGCAATTTCCAACATTCGCGCTATATTAAGCGTACTGTGGCCACACTCAATTTTGCTGTAAGCGTTCTGAGAAATTCTCAACCTTTTGGCAACATACTGCTGGGTATAATTAAGATGTTCCCTTCGCTCACGTATTTTTTCTGTAACAAAAACAATTTTAGGAGTAACGACTGACATTGGAAATAGATTTTGGGAATTAGACTTACGAAGAAATAGCTATATCAGATTTTAAAGAAACCTTATTTTTTTGCGGTTACTAAACATATTCTTTAAAGCTATAAACGTGCCGTATGGCTTATAATTTGTTTTCAATGGCATATTGTTTATTTTTTTAAAACTCTTTTCGCTGTTATTCGTAATTAATAATAAATAACTTAAAACAAATTAAAATGAAGACATTAAGAAGACCTGGAAATTTATCATATGGCACAGGTATAAAGCGCAGGCAGTTTCTTGGCTACGTTGCCGCAACTGCTTCTGTAGCTACAGTTATATCTGCCTGTAATAAAAATGACAATAGCAGCAACAGTAACGGAGGTATAGATCTTGGAAGTGGTGACATAGGTATTTTAAATTATGCATACGCACTCGAACAACTTGAAGCAGCTTTTTATATGCAGGTTATTACTACACAATACAGTGGTATAACTGCTGATGAAACTGCTTTGCTTACAGACATACGCGATCATGAAATTGCCCATCGCGAATTTTTTAAAGCAGCATTAGGCAGCAGTGCTATTCCTGGTTTACAGGTGAACTTTACTGCAATTGATTTTACAAGCCGTGATAGTGTTTTAGGTACAGCAAAAACTTTTGAAGACCTTGGTGTAAGCGCATACAATGGCGCAGGACAATTATTAACAAGCACCGATTATTTGTTGGTTGCAGGTAAAATTGTTTCTGTTGAAGCAAGACATGCAGCATATATAAGAGATATTATTTCTTACGGCTCATTTGCAGATTCTACTGCTGTAGATGCAAATGGTTTGGATTTGGTGAATACACCAACTGCTGTATTAATGGCTGCCTCTCCTTTTCTCATCTCAAAACTCGACGCTTCTCATTTACCAACAAACTAAATTATTAATATATGAACTTGCAGAATATTTTCAATGAATTAGAAAAAACAGACCCCGAGATTTATGATCGTCTCGATAGCCGCAGAAATGTAATGCATCGCTTTACAAATCTTGGAAGTAAAATAGCGCTTACCGCATTGCCTTTTGCGCTTGGCGGTATGCTAAACAAAGCGTACGGACAAACATCTTCAGATATAGTTGGCGTTTTAAATTTTGCGCTTACACTTGAATATCTTGAATCTGGTTTTTACAATACAGCAGTAGGAACTTCAGGGTTAATTGACGCCAGTCAAATGGCTTCTTTTGCAGATATACAGGATGATGAAAACGCACACGTTGCTTTTCTTACCGCAACAATTACTTCTTTAGGTGGCACACCTGTAACAAAACCAGAATTTGATTATACAGCACAAGGCACTTTTCCAACTGTATTTTCAAATTATCAAACTTTTCTTGCAGTGTCGCAAACTTTTGAAGATACCGGTGTACGTGCTTATAAAGGACAGGCTGGTAACCTTATTACTAATAATGGAGTTTTAACGGCCGCCTTGCAGATACATTCCGTAGAAGCACGCCACGCATCGCATGTACGTAAAGTAAGAATGCTTACAGGCGCAGATGCAAATGAAAAACCATGGATTACCGGAAATAGTACTAATGGAATTGGTGCAGCAGTGCAGGCATCTTATAATGGTGAAGACAATGTAACACAACTTGGTATTGATGTAACAACATTGCCTGGCGTTTCAGTTGCAAGTGCAACCGAAGCATTTGATGAGCCATTAACTATGGAAGCTGTTTTGGCTATTGTTGGGCCTTTTATGAAATAATGATTTGGTTTTATTGCAACTGCAAATATTGCAAATAATAAAACCATTTTAACTGTGATCACAATCACATAATCCATAAATAAAAAACCGGTGTTAACCGGTTTTTTTTATTGCAATAATTGAAGTTTTTTTTATAGCTGTTTAAAAGTATAGCGGCTAAAAAAAATGCAGTTCAAAAAATAAAAGAATTAATTGTGAACTTCTATTTTGCTTTGTGTAGTTGTTTTAATTTTTTATTATTCAAAATATGTACGCTTTTTTCGGAAGGAGAAAAACTGTTAACCCAAAAGCCTATTCATATTTCTTCATTACGCTAAACAAAACTTTGTCTTCTGCAGAATCAAATGTGGGAATAGTATCCTGCAACCAATGCCGTTTAAATGCAACAATGGCGGCGGTAGTGTCGCGAACATCATAACCAATTATGCGCAAAGCCTGAACAGCGTTGAAGGTTGGCGGCAGCAAAATATTTGTGGTATCAGCATACCAGTTTCCAAAGCCACTGTCGGCAAGCCTTTTCCAAGGAAAATAAATGTTTGGATCGTCCTTTCGTGTGGGTGCAATATCAGCATGGCCAATAAAATTTGCGGTTGGTATATTGTATTCTTTTTTAAGCGCCGAAAGCAATCTTAATAAACTATTTAGCTGAGGTTCGGTAAAAGCTTCAAAGCCGTTATTGTCAAGTTCAATACCAATACTGCTGCTGTTTATGTCAACATCATTTCCCCACTTTCCAACGCCGGCATGCCATGCGCGCAGGTAATTATTTAGTAAATGGTGAATGGTTCCATCTTTACAAATTACATAATGTGCACTTACCTGTGTGCGTGGCATGGTAAAAGTGGCAAGCGTTTGCGCACAACTGTTTTGCGCTGTATGATGTATGATAACAAAGTTTGGTTTGCGCAAATTAAAATTGGTGGTACCAATAAATTCAGTGCTGCCAAACGAATCTGTAAGCGGGTATTTTTTTATTATATCTGCAAACTGTTTTGCCTGCTGCTTATATATTTTGTTTGATGAGGCGTAAGGTTTTCTTGCACAGCTTGCACAAAAAATAACGAGTAAGCAAACTATATATTTCATTTGTATCAGTTCAAAAAAAACTAAGATAAATATTTTGTTATCAACTGTTTAAACGCTCTGGCGCACGATTTGTTTTAAAATAGCCTATGCCGGAAGGTCCTTCAATAATTATACTCAAAAAAAACATTCAACAGTTTAAAGGTAAAAAAGTTTTGCAGGCATTGGGCTATGCAGAAATAGATTATAGCGAACTTGAAAACAAAACTGTAACCGACATTAAAACATGGGGTAAGCATTTATTAATTTGTTTTAAAAAAGTTACGGTTCGCATTCATTTAATGTTGTTTGGTTCTTACATAATTAATAAACATACAAGCCGTAAAGTAAAATTTGGTCTTGAATTTAATAGCGGCAACGTAAATTTTTATGCTTGTCGCGTTGATTTATTGCATGAAGATATAGACACAATTTATGATTGGACAGCTGACATTATGAGCGATGCATGGAGCAACGCAAACGCTAAGAAAAAACTAAAACAATTTCCCGAAACCATTATTGCAGATGCCTTAATGGATCAGCATATATTTTCTGGTGTTGGCAATATTATTAAGAATGAAATTATGTGGCGTGCACGCGTACATCCGCAAACAAAAGTGGGCAATTTGCCGTTGAAAAAAATGAATGAAATAATTAAAGAAGCACGCTTGTATAGTTTTGAATTTCTTGAACAGAAACAAGCCAATACATTGAGCAAACACTGGAATGTATATTCAAAAAAAATGTGTCCGCGTTGCAAAATTCCTTTACATAAAGAATATTTGGGAAAAGCAAAACGCAGAAGTTTCTATTGCGAAAATTGCCAGGTGAAATATGAGTAACGGTCAAACAGTTTTAAAGTGTCAGGCCGATAATATTACCAAGCTCATCAATCAACGGCAACTGGTAACCAATAATTTTTTTCTTCGCCGTTTCAACATCAAACCATTCAGCCTTATCTATTTCAGGTATTTCAATCTTTTTTCCTGATCGCGGCGGCCAGTCAACCCAACACATATTGCTGGTAATATGGCTGGTATCAAAATCTTCTTCAGCCGCAAACGCATATACAATTTTGCCGCTTTTAGCTTTTACATAAGGCAGCTCTAAAAAAATTTCTGATAATATTTTCTTTCCAAGTTCTTCTTCAAATTCACGTTTTGCAGCAGCCAAAGGTGCTTCGTTATCATCAAATTCTCCTTTAGGTATTGACCAAACGCCAATATCTTTCTTTGCCCAAAACGGGCCGCCCGGATGCACTAACATTATTTCTAAAATGTTATTTTTGTTTCGGTATAAAATTATTCCCGCACTTTTTTTACCCATATTATTCAGTTAACATTTTAAAGTTTTGCAAGCTAAACATCCAACGTTACTTTTGCGCAATTTACCTGTAATGAATCATACACTTCCGCACAACGAATCAGTTCCATCAAAAAAGAAAAAAATTATTGTTCTTGGCAGCGGCCCAAACCGCATTGGCCAGGGAATAGAGTTTGATTATTGCTGCGTGCATGGATTATTAGCCATAAAAGAATGTGGTTATGAATCCATCATGATCAACTGCAATCCTGAAACAGTTTCTACAGATTTTGATATGGCTGATAAACTTTATTTTGAACCTGTTTATTGGGAACATCTTTGGGAAATTATCGAGCTCGAAAAACCGGATGGCGTTATTGTTCAGCTTGGCGGGCAAACGGCATTAAAGCTTGCTAAAAGATTACATGAGAAAGGAATAAAAATTATAGGTACATCCTTCGATAGTATGGATATTGCTGAAGATCGTGGCAGGTTTAGCGATCTTTTGAAAGAACTTGAAATTCCTTATCCTGAATATGGAACTGCTTTTACAGCCGATGAAGCCATCGAAGTTGCAAATAAAGTTGGTTATCCGGTATTGGTTCGCCCAAGTTATGTGTTGGGTGGCCAGCGTATGCGCATTGTAATAAATGATGATGAAGTTGAGAAAGCAGTGGTAAGTTTATTAAAACATATTCCTGATAATAAAATTTTGATTGATCACTTTCTTGATCGTTGCCAGGAAGCTGAAATTGATGCCATTTTTGATGGCGAAACATTTCACGTAATGGGCGTGATGGAACATATTGAACCTGCCGGCATTCACAGTGGCGATAGCAATGCAGTTTTACCTGCGTTTAATCTTACTCCGCTTGTTGTAACCACAATGGAATATTATGCTGAAAAAATTGCAAGAGCTTTAAATATTCTTGGCCTCATCAACATACAATTTGCTATAAAAGATAATAAAGTTTTTGTAATTGAAGCTAACCCAAGAGCAAGCCGTACAACGCCTTTCATCGCGAAAGCTTACCAGATTCCATATTTAAATGTTGCGACAAAAGTAATGCTGGGTGAAGCCAAACTTAAAGATATGACCTTTGAAAAAAAGCTTGAAGGTTTTGCTATTAAAGAACCTGTTTTCAGTTTTAATAAATTTCCAAACGTAAATAAAGAGCTCGGCCCTGAAATGAAAAGTACAGGCGAAGCCATCAGGTTTATAAAAGATTTGCGCGATCCATATTTCAGGCAATTATTCCGCGAGAAAAGTATGTATTTAAGCAGGTAATCTTTTTGAAAAATGTATTTATAAATTAGTTTCACATGAAGAAGCTTTTAATCGTCTGCATTACACTTGTTTCTTTTGTTGTTTGCAAAGCTCAAACGCAACCTGTTTCCGCTGAAAAAATTATAAAAGAGGCTTGCAAAGAAGCGGGTTTGCAGAATAAAAAAGCACTTATAATTTTTCATGCATCGTGGTGTGTTTGGTGCCATAAATTAGATAGCAGTATAAATGATGTTACCTGCAAAAAATTCTTTGATGATAATTATGTAATAAAACACATTACTGTTTTTGAAACAAATGATAAAAAAGATTTGAATAACCCCGGCGCAAGCGAGTTTTTAACAGCGCATCATGCAGCTGATCAGGGCATTCCGGCATGGTTTATTTTTGATAGTAAAGGAACCCTTTTGGCAGATTCACAGTTACGGCCTGCCGGCGCTGCTTTTAATTTGGAAGGAAGTAATATAGGTTGTCCTGCAAACGAAACGGAAATAAATTATTTTGTTTCAATTCTCGAAAAAACATCGCATATAACCAATGAGCAAAAACAAGCGATACGTAAAAGATTTGCTGAAAATCAAATGGCATCAAATTAAAATTTTTTTGTAACTAATATTGTAGATGGCTTTTCCCAAAAAATATACATAGTTAAAACTGTAGTTTAATTACCCTTGTATTAAGCATCGGCATAGATTTTTCATTATATAAGTAATAAACAAATTAAAAGTTATGATAACAATTTTAAGTGGTGTTGCCTGTCTTGGCGTAAGTGGTTATATATTTATGTTCGTGGCAAAAAAACCAACATCACGCGGTGATGGAGAATTTTAAATTAAACAATTTAAATAAAGAAGTAATTTTATTCAGCAATAATTATAAAAACTTAATTTATGCATTTTAAAACTTTTGTAAACGGTGTTCTCGTAGGTATTTTACTTGGTGTTTTATTCGCTCCTGATAGCGGCGAGCAAACACGTAAAAAAATAACGAGAAGAGCTCAGGGAATAAAAGATAGTTATGATGATTTTGCAGGTGATGTATCAAACACCTACAGAAAAGTAAAAGATAAAGCAAGTGACTTTGTTAATCTTGCGAAAGACAAAATTAATAATGCGCAGGAAGAAACAGAGACAATGTATGATGTATAAGAAATTTCTGTGGAAGCCTCCGTGCCTAAGTTAAGTCCCGCTGAAAAGCGGGATTTTTTTGTGCGTACATTCGTAGCCTTGTGTTACGTATGCCCAATTTCTTATCACGATTATCACTATTAAAAAAAATTCTATCCGGTATTTTGTTATTACTGTTTATTTGGTTTTATTTCTGCCTGCCTTCTAATTTATTCAGCAAGCCAACCAGTTATGTTTTAGAAGATAAAGATGGAAATCTTTTAAGCGCATCTATTGCGGCAGATGGCCAATGGCGTTTTCCTTATGATGAGGATGTGCCTGATAAATTTTCAAAATGCATTACAACATTTGAAGACAAAAGATTTTATTATCATCCAGGTGTTGACCCGATTGCATTATCAAGAGCGGTTATTCAAAATATAAAAACGAAAAATGTTATAAGTGGCGGAAGTACATTAACCATGCAGGTAATTCGTTTAAGCCGAAGCGCAAAAAGCCGTAATATATTTAATAAGATTATTGAAAGCATTTTAGCTGTTAGATTAGAATGCACGCATCATAAAAAAAATATACTTGCATTATACGCATCGAATGCGCCATTTGGAAGTAATGTAGTTGGATTGGATGCAGCATCATGGAGATATTTTGGAAGAAGTGCTGCAGAATTAAGCTGGGGCGAAATGGCTGCGCTTGCGGTTTTGCCAAATGCACCGTCATTAGTTCATCCGGGAAAAAATCAACAGGAACTTTTGCGTAAAAGGAATTTTTTGCTTGATAAATTAGCAGCCGCAAAAATTATTGATTCAACTACCGCACAACTTTCAAAACTGGAACCTTTGCCAGGCGCACCAAAATCATTACCGCAATTAGCGCCACATTTATTAGATCGTTTTAGAAAAGATGTTGCTGTTGCAAAAGCATCATCAAACAAAAATATTTCAACAGGCATACGCACTACCATAAATATTCAATTGCAGGTAAACGTAAATAATATTTTATTTCAACATCATCAGCAATTAAAATCAAACCAAATAAATAATGCAGCAGCAATGGTGGTTGATGTGGAGAGCGGAAATATTTTATCGTATGTTGGGAATGTTTATACGCCTGAAGATTCATCAATAGAAAGCCATGTTGATGTACTTGCCAGCAAACGCAGTCCTGGCAGCACTTTGAAGCCATTATTGTATGCGTCCTTATTAACTGAGGGAAAGATGTTGCCACAACAATTAGTACCCGATATTCCAACACAAATAAATGGTTATGCTCCGGAAAATTTTGATCTGGGTTATGATGGCGCCGTACCAGCAAACAGGGCTTTGGCAAGAAGTTTAAATATTCCTGCTGTAAAAATGTTGCAGCAATTTCGTTACCAGCGATTTTACAATGTGCTGCAACAATGTGGCTTTACCACATTAAATCATCCCGCAGATTTTTATGGCATGAGTTTAATTCTTGGTGGCTGCGAAATTTCTCCTTATGAATTATGCGGCGTATATGCAAGCATGGCAAGAATGTATTTACATCAGCAAAAAAATAATGGCAAGTGGAATAATGATGATTGGTTTATGCCGAAGTATAGTCAACAGTCAACGGTTAACAGTCAACAGTTAAAACCAGAAGTTCAGCTTTTCGATTATACTTCATTGTGGTTAACGTTTAACGCAATGAATGAAGTAATGCGGCCAGGCGAAGAAGGCTTATGGAATATGTTTCAATCTGCGCAACGCATTGCATGGAAAACGGGTACCAGTTTTGGTTTTCGTGATGGTTGGGCGGTTGGCTTTACACCAAAATATTGTGTAATAGTTTGGGTAGGCAATACAACAGGCGAAGGCAGGCCAGACCTTACAGGCGTTAACACGGCAGCGCCTATTATGTTTGATATTTTCAGAACGCTGCCCACATCAAAATGGTTTGATGCGCCGCAATATGATTTCATGTATTTACCTGTTTGCCACCAGTCTGGTTTTAAAGCCGGGCCATATTGCACCGATGTTGATACGATGCTTGTTTCTGTTCATGCGCAACAAGCCGCGGTGTGTCCATATCATCACATTATTCATCTTGATAAAACAGGAAAATATCGTGTAACAAGTAATTGCGAATCGCCTTCTGAAATGCTGCATCAATCGTGGTTTGTATTGCCGCCAACTATAGAATATTATTATAAGCAACGCCATGCAGATTATAAATCGTTGCCGCCATTTATGAATGGTTGTTTAAACGATAAGCAATCATCTTTTGAAATTGTATATCCGCAGGAAGGCGCAAAAATTTTTGTTCCGAAGGAAATCAGCGGTGAAAAAGGACGAACTGTTTTTAATGTTACAACTGGAAGTGATCAAACAAAATTATTCTGGAGTATTGATAATATTTATATTGGTGAAACAGAAAATTTTCACCAGATGGCGGTAAACCCTTTACCCGGAAAACATACGTTAACTGTTGTTGATGAAAACGGAGAATCCATTACAAGAAATTTTGAAATTGTAGAGAAAGAGTAAACTTCTAAAAATCATTTTAACTATACAAACCGTTTTTAATTGATTGCTTATTTGCACCTTTACAATAATGAAATATTTACTTTTTTGTTTTGGTTTGATATCCGCTGCGAATGCACAGAATTATAGTCCGGATGCAGTAAATAAAAAAGCATCAGCCACCTATCAAACTGCACTTCAATTGTTGCGGAACGATGCAAGGCGCGAAGTAATTCCGGTGTTAGAAAAAGCCATCAGCCAGGATCCAAAATTTGTAGATGCATATTTATCGCTTGGTGGTTTGTATGCCGATTTAAAAGATTATAAAAACAGCATTATTAATTATGAAAAAGCAATAAGCCTTGATAGTGTTTATACAAAATATTATTTGATATATTATTCTCAAAACCTTGCTGCACTTGGAAGATTTAACGACGCACTGAATGCTGTAAATAAATTTCTGACGATAGAAAAATTAAGCGATAAAAGCCGTAACAATGCATTGCGCTGGCAAAGGTCTTACGCGTTTGCTGTTGATTACGCGGCTTCACACAGCAGCGATAATTACCAGTTTGCACCGGTTAATTTAGGCGATAGTATTAACTCGCCATCATCAGAATATTATCCATCATTTACCATTGATGACAGCACGCTTGTTTTTACAAGAAGAGGGGAAGGCATTCGCGAAGATTTTGTTGAAAGTAAACTTACGCCAACAGGTTATTCAAAAGCTGAAATTATTAAAGGCGATATAAATCGTGAGCCATCAAAAGGCGGTATTAATATTTCGCAGGATGGAGAATGGTTGTTGTTTGCCGGAAATTTTTCAGGAAAAGGTTATGGAAATTTCGATCTGTATATTTCTTATAATACACCAACGGGTTGGAGCGAACCGGTTAACCTGGGCCCAAACATCAATACAGAATTTTGGGAAAGTTCTCCATCATTAAGCCCTGATAAAAATGCTTTGTATTTCAGCAGCGACAGGCCGGATGGTTACGGTGGAAAAGATTTATACGTAAGCTATCGGGTAAACGGAAAATGGATGCCTGCAGAAAATATGGGCCCTGAAATAAATACAGCCGGTGATGAATTAGCGCCATTCATTCATGCAGATAATCAAACGTTATATTTTACTTCTAACGGCTTGCCGGGCTACGGCGGTTTTGATAATTTTGTGGTAAAAAAAACCGGTGAAAAAACCTGGGGCAAACCTGAAAATCTTGGTTATCCTGTAAACACAGTTGGTGATGACGGCAGTTTGTTTGTTGCCTCTGATGGCGCTACAGCTTATTATTCAAGTGACAGAAGTGATACAAGAGGTTATCTTGATTTATATCGTTTTACATTGAATAAAGATATGCGCCCGGTAAAAACTTTGTATGTAAAAGGTTATGTTACTGATAGTAAAACCGATAAAGGCTTGCCCTGTTCAGTTGAACTTTCTGTTGATTCGAGCCAGCAGGTTTTATCAAGTGTACAAACAGATGAAACAGGATTTTATTTTATGACATTGCCGGTTGGTAAAAATTATACGTTTACTGTAAACAGGAAAGGCTATTTATTTTATAGTGATGTTTTTAATCTTGCAGATAAACCTTCTGATAGCACTTATGAAAAAAATATTTCTTTGCAACCGGTTGAACTTAATGCAACCGTTCGTTTAAAAAATATACAGTTTCCTTCAAAATCTTTTGTGCTTGAACCGGTAAGCATGATTGAATTAAATAAGTTAGTTCAACTAATGAATGACAATCCTTCTGTTAAAATTCAAATAAACGGTTATACAGATAATGTAGGAAATGATGCCGATAATTTAAAGCTTTCTGAAGACAGATCGAAGGCCGTTGTTTCTTATTTAATAAATAAAGGAATTGATGCTAAACGCCTTGCTGCAAAAGGCTTTGGCAAAACGCACGCAATTGCTGAGAATTCAACAGAAGAAGGCAAAGCACTGAACAGAAGAACAGAATTTATTATCACAGGTTTGTAAATAATGTTCCCCTTTTTGTGGAAATGTTGCGCTGGATTATATTTAATATAGTCTTTATATATGAAGAATTATTAGGACTCTTTTTTGCCTGTTATTACATAAAGCCTGTTATATGGAAAGAGAACTATTAATTACAGTTAAAAAAAGTAGTAACGACGATATTAAAGTAAACCGCGAAATAGCTTGCATAAAAACTTTATTTGCCTTTCTTGAATCTTTTGAAACTTTTAAAACTTCTAACCAGGTTTTTGATCTTGAAAAACATGTTGTAGTAAACGCGCGGCCAAGATTGAAACATATATTTCATGAAGGCATTAGAAAAAATAACAGTTTTATTGTTAGCCTTAATTAAAACGGTTGCAGGCAATCAGGATCAAGATAAGTGCTATCTCTATACAAAGTATTTGATATTCCTGAAAAATAATTTGTTGCATTTACATTGGTAAGATCGTAATATAAATAAGCTCCATAACTATCCATTTTTGTTCTATTCGCCAACGATTTTGCAGTTGATGCACTTGTATTTTGAATCCACACTGCGGCAGGCGCTAACTGAGATTTATTCATACCGGGAACAACCGGCGCATCATACGTTCCATAAATAGCATTCCAGCTATAATTTAAAAATCTCCCTGCATTAATTCCTTTATAACTTAATTTATTTGTTGCCGGTCCATAATAATAAAATGAAAGTATTTTTTTTGGCATTAGTTCACGGCAAGCCGCCAATAAAATGGTGAACGAACTATCATTAGGTTGCGGCAAACCATTATCACCATAATCAGCATATTCATCATCAAAATCAACGCCGTCAAGATGATAATAATTTACGGTATCTCTTAATTGTTTTGCAAAATCAAGCGCTGCTTTTCGGCTTGTAAAATTGCTTATGCCAGCACCCTCGTGATTGCCCAGAATAGTTAGCAACACTTTTATGCCTTTATCCTGCAATGGTTTTATATAAGTATTTCTGTTTTGCAGCACTCTTGAAACGTTATCATTATTATATTCAACAGCGCGATGATGTGCAACATCATAATTAATGTTTGCTGCAAATATTATTGCGATATCAAACAATTGCTGGCCGCTATTTAATAGTGTATAACAACCGCTGTTAAGAATATTATTACTGTTTACTTCAACATACACAACACTTAAAGGGCCGTTTTTTTGTGTTATTGTATTTGATTTGGAATTTGAATTAACGCTATCATTTTTTGTAACAATAACATCTTGCTTGCAGGAATTAAATAAGAAAATACAAATAAAAAAATGAGGCGTACAGATGATTTGGTCATAACAATAATTTATGCCCCCAAATTAGTTAAGCCTGAATAATTTTTAAAAAATGATTTAAAGTGTGCAGGAAGTTTTGAAGCTTAGCTAATTTCTTATTCGATAGTTGAAGTGTGCGACCTCCGGGTCAAGCCCAAAGGCAGGCTCCATGAAGATGCCATGAAAAACAATTGCCGGTTAAACAATAAAAAAAATAAAGCGAAGCTTTATGAAACAACATCTGCAGGCTGGCGATTTTTTTTGGACATGCTATATTTATTGCGGATAATTTGCTGCACCGGAACATGTTGAATTTTACTTTCGAGCCAGCCAATTATATCAAGATACATAAACGAACGTGTTGCCAGCGGATTGCCTTTAACCGCTACAAATTTTTCTTTTAATGGTTTAAATTCTGCCAATATTTTTGAAGAGGTTAAAGAGAATGATTTTTTTAAAAACTTAAATATTTCTTCTTCCACAATATTCAGGTTTTTCATTTTGGCCATAAAGCGGTAAACAGATTTAATGAGATATTCTACCAAATCATAATTGCCCATTTCGTAATGCGCAATTAAATGAAGCAATCTTGCATAGCAATGCAGGTCTGTTCTTAAATCGGGCTTGCGGTTTATAATAAGGTTTAAATAGTCAACAGCTTTTTCGTTATCTCCGCTCCCAAAATACAGGCAGGCAATTTTATAATAAAATATAAGTACGATGTGTGTATCAATATGTAACTTATATTCTTCAACTTTTTCTTCAATATATTCAACATGATTTAGCCCTTTTGTAAAAGTGCCATGCATAAAATGTTTATTCAATTCTGCAATTTGTAAAGAGACAAATGTTTGAATTTGCGTATTTACATCTTTTTGCCCGGCTTCTGAAATTGCAAATTCATTCAGCTCTTTTAATGTTTCTTCAAAGCCTTTATAATTTAATAAAACAAAATGCGCAGATAATAAATTATGCATGCCTTTTACATATTGAATAGACTCTACATTTTTCATGTGCGGGTTTGCTGAAAAAAGGCCAACCCATTTTTGAGAATATTTATAATATGCTAATAAATCCTGCAGAATAAAACTGTACCAGGAATACGCCTGGTAATAATATAAACGTTCATAAAAATCCATTTTGCATAAATCGCAAACAGGCAGGTTTGCATAAAAAAAAGCTTCAAGCGCCTGCTCATCTTTTTCATCTCTTGCATGCCCGTTTTGAATATACCAGCTATACAATTGTAGTGCAAAACCCGAAAGCCTGTTTAATAAAGAAACACGCCTGTTTACTTCTTCAGATTCTCTTGATAATTCTTCAGCCCTGTTTTCAAAACTTCGTGTTATATGCATGGCTTCAATCTTCTTTTCAAATATTAAAGCCTGCATTCTGTATGTTGACTGATCGTTTGCTTTTGCAGAAGTTTTAACCTTATCCAACACTTTAAGCGCCTGCATGTACAAGCCTTTATTATACAGCAATCTTGCATACATTATTTGTTCGCTTAACTGCGTTTCAATATCAGGAGAAGAATGTGTAAGGCTTGAAAGAATTTGCTTGTATAAATAAGCTTTCATGTTAGAAAGCTGTTGCTTTTGTATAGATGGATTTTTGCGTAATAATTTCTCTTCATCATATTCCATTGTCGCATCAAGTGCATCAAACAAAGCAAGAATTTTAAGATCGTCGTTGCCTGAAGTGCGTTTTACATGCAGTTTAAATAATCGCTTTTCAGATTTATTCAGCGATTGTATCAATTGAAAAAGCTCGTCTGTATTCCTGTTAGCCATCGTAAATAAAATTGCTTCAAATGCAGTGCTGTAAAGGGTTTTAACAAAATTATGTTACAATTACGAACCGTAAAACATTCATTAAATTGATTTTCCGGCAACATACCTTGTTCATAATTTTATTAGCTCAGCAGTCTGAATGCACCAAAATTAATCAGTCTGTAGTTCTTTATATAACAAATACGTTGTGAAATTAAGATTTAAATATGTTAAAAAGAGTCATGTTTAATTAGCAAAATTTCATAACAACACTGAAAAAATGTATGAACACATGAAAGGAAAAAAGATTAATATTTTTGACACTACGCTACGTGATGGCGAGCAAGTGCCGGGTTGCAAACTCAACACAAAAGAAAAAATTCAAATCGCGCTTGCGCTTGAAAATCTTGGTGTTGATATTATTGAAGCAGGTTTTCCTATTTCAAGCCCGGGCGATTTTTCTTCTGTTGAAGAAATATCGAAAGCTATAAAAAATGCAACTGTTTGCGGTTTAAGCCGCGCTGTTGAAAAAGATATACAGGCAGCGGGCGAAGCTTTAAAATATGCAAAATATCCGCGCATACATACCGGCATTGGCACATCTGATTCACATATCAAATCAAAATTTAATTCTACAAGAGAAGAAATTTTACAGCGTGCTATTCAATGTGTAAAATGGGCAAAAAATTATGTTGATGATGTTGAGTTTTATGCAGAAGATGCAGGCAGAACGGATAA
>JBDUEO010000004.1:0-22446 GCA_040002335.1 Parafilimonas sp.
TGTAAGCCCTGTTTACAGAAGTGCCATAAACAGTATCCTGTTCGTAATCCAGCAACTGCCAGGTTTGTAATTTAGAAAGTGGTTGGCTGCTTGTTTTTGTTTGCGTAAAAGCAATTGCATAAATAAAAATTAAAGCGAAAGTGAAATAAAGTTTCATTGTAGAATTTTTGTTAGTGTGACTACCTTTTAAATTTAGAACGCTTTAGGTATCTGCATTAGAAATTAAATCCAAGCCTTAGTCCAATATCAGAAATGGTACTATTTTTCAATGCGCAGGCTTCGTATTTTAAGCCTATTTCTAATGCGCCTGTCTGAAATCCTGTGGATAGAGCATACGTAAAACCGCTTGATTTGGTATGTTGTATCATTGAATTATCATCTTCATAATAAGTATAGAATTGAGAAAATCCTGCTTCAGCCATAACAAAAAAATGATGCCTGATGATATATTTATATCCCATTTTCAAAGGTATCTGGACACCTGCCTTATATTTACTAACATTGATATTAAGAGAAGTATCGCCACCATTAATATTGTTCAACAGGGTATCTTCAAGAGCTGACAGGTTTGGTATAAAAGCAATGCCACCGCCAGAAAGAGTAATGAACCCGGGACCGGCGTGAACAGACAATCGCAGGCTCGGCCCGAAATTATATTTATATAATTTTTTAGCATCTCCCAGTGTAAGGCCACTCTCTGAGAAAAAGCCAACAGACCATTTTTTGCTTTCTTTCTGCGCAAAACAATTTTCGGAACAAGAAAGAAGAAGGGATGCAGTTATTAGCATCATCAGTGAAGGCATAAATTTGAACTTCATAACGGTTAAATTGATTTATCTATAAAATTTATTTATTCAGTTGCGTCTTATATTGATTTGTTTGCTGTACCTGTTTTTTCATTTCGCAAAAAGCATATAAAAAACCAAGAATAGGTTTAAGGTTTGCATTACTTTTCTTACATCGCGGTCAAGAAATAAAAGTTTACTAAATTGATCGGAATAGGCAACCGCTATTGAATATGAATAGGCCAGATGACTTTAATGGTAAATATTTCTGTTATAAGATTCAGTAATACAGAAATAATTACTTGCTGCCTTTTTTTGCCTTTTAATAATTCTTTGTATGCCCTGTTCACAGAAGTTCCATAAACAGGATACTGTTCATAATTCAACAACTGCCAGGTTTGTACTTTGGAAAGTTGTTGGCTGCTTATTTTTGTTTGCGCAAAAGAATTATTCAATAAAAAAAATGTGCAGATTGAAATTAAAAATATTTTTAAAACCATATTAATAGTTTAAAAGATTGCCTGCTACTTTGCAGCAATCATTTGCTTCGTATCAATTATTCTTCCATCTACAACTAAAGAATAATTGTATGCACCTGATGAAACTGTTGATGCATCTACATTTAAAGAACCTTTTCCATTTCCTGAAATGCTTATAGCTTTTAATACAACACCTCTGTTATCCCTGATAATTATTTGTGCTGAGGAATAATTTTGTGGTAACGTATAACCAATTGTTGTTGCCCCTTTAAACGGATTGGGAGCATTTTGTTCAAGAGATGCTGATGATAACGTAATAGTATTTGAGGGAACAGTAATATTGCTTTTCCCTGAAAGTGCCTGTACCATTGCTTTTAATTCATCTACTGTTTGTTGTAAATTATTTATTTGTGTTTGTTGATTTATACTTGCTGATTTTAATGAATCATTTTGCTTTGATAATTCCTGTTCACCTTTTACTAAAGGCACTACAAATTCTGCATAGCGAAGTTTATAGAGATCGTTGCTGTTCTTTGCGGCATCAACACCACTAAAATCATAGTTCAGTTTTTTTGCAGCCGCTTCTACATCCTGTGCAATAAATCCTGTATAAATAATCTGTTCTTTTTCTTTGCGGGATTGTAGTTCTGTTTGCGTTGGTGCTATGGTTTTGCCATCAACATCTTTATGCGCAGGCGGTTGAATTATTTTATCCGCAGCATCAAGATCAAGATTATAAGTAACAGGCGTTAACTGGTTAATGAATGCTAAGCCAGGTACATTTTGTTTGATATTTTTCTTGATCCTTCTATCCGAAAAATTACTCCAATTGGCATAACCGCCAATAGAAGTAACGCTGCCATTGCCTATCACGACTTGATTTGAAGTGGTGGGTTGAGCGTTATAACCAAAAGCTGATGTATTTAATAAGGAATTATTACTTGGGCCTGCAAAATAGCCCACAGCAGTATTATTACTACCTATAGTGTTATTATAAAGCGCATTAAAGCCGTTAGCTGTATTAAAGGCTCCTGAAGTGTTGTAATAAAGAGCGTTTAAGCCATTAGCAGTGTTATAATTTCCTGTAGTATTATCATTTAAAGCAGCCAGGCCTGTAGCTGTGTTGTTGCTGCCTGTAGTGTTAGCATAAAGTGCACCCTGCCCCAGCGCAGCATTATTGCTGCCGGTTGTATTGTAACTAAGGGAGCCCTGGCCATTTGCAGTATTGCCTGTGCCTGTTGTGTTGTTATTCAATGCAATTTCTCCTGTTGCAGTGTTATAGTTGCCTGTTGTGTTGGAATAAAGTGCTTGCAATCCATTTGCAGTATTGCCTGTGCCTGTAGTATTTGAACCGAGTGAGTAATACCCACTTGAAGTATTATAGTTTCCTGTTGTGCTGGATTGAAGTGCAGCATTGCCAATAGCAGTATTGTATTGCCCTGTTGTATTGTTTTGCAAAGAACCTGAACCAACTGCTGTATTATAAAGACCTGTGGTATTGGCGGCAAGTGCATTTGCGCCTACTGCCGTGGCATAGTCTGTTGTATTCTTATCAAGTGCATTGGTGCCAAAAGCTGTATTATAACTTCCTGTTGTGTTAAAATTAAGTGCATTAAATCCGTTTGCAGTATTATCGCTTCCGGCTGTGTTGGAAGAAAGTGCGCTAAATCCATTTGCTGTATTATTACTTCCGGTTGTGTTGGAAGAAAGTGAATAGTTTCCATTTGCTGTATTGGAACTTCCGGTTGTGTTAAAATAAAGTGTATAAGGCCCTTCTGCTGTATTGTTACTTCCTGTTGTATTTGAATAAAGTGTATTAAACCCTTCTGCTATATTAAAACTTCCTGTTGTATTTGAATACAGCGCTTTTGAGCCTATGGCAGTATTTGAATAACTGTTCTCGTTGTTTATAACCTGGTTAAATAAAGCAGAATCACCAATGGCAACCATGTTATGGCCACTATTGTTGTTGTACAATGCCCTGATTCCTATTGCCACGTTTGAATACCCGGTTGTATTATTATAAGCAGCCTGCATACCTATTGCCACATTGTTACTACCAGTTTTATCAGAGTTTAAAGCCCTGTAGCCGATAGCTGTATTTGAGTTTGCATTTGTAAGTTTTGTTAATGCATAAGCTCCCATGGCAGCATTATATTTCCCGGTAGTTAAGGCATTAAGTGTGTATTGGCCCATACCAGTATTGTAGCTGCCCGTAAGTGTGTTGTTGCCCGAATAACTGCCTGTAAAAAAATTAACTAAGCCAGGAGCGTGAATGGCCAATACATTTTTTAAATATAGCTGGCTATCCAGGTAAAAATTTCTCCATCCTCTATTACTGCTACCAAGGTCTTTGATATTGTCGCTGTTAGGAAGCAATGGCTGGTTGATCGCTGTAGGAGCAGCAAGATTAGACAAATTAGTGTTGGCCTGTGCAGTTGCTTTATTAATAGAAAATACCAACATGGCATATAGCAAAAAGTGAATAAATTTTTTCATGTAATGAGATTGATAATTTTAAATAAATAGTTATTTAGCGAGGATCATTTGTTTCGATGCAATCAACCTTCCGTCTACATACAAAGAATAATTGTATGCTCCAGATGCCAGTGTTGATGCATTAACATTTACGTTTCCTTTACCTGCTGCAGAAAGATTGAGTTGTTTTAATTGACGGCCATTTTTATCGGTAATTATTATTTGAGCTGATGAAAATTTATGGGGTAAGTAATAGCCAATACTTGTTGCATTTTGAAAAGGGTTTGGAATATTTTGTTCAAGCGATGCTGCATCCTTAAATACAATATTATTTTCCTGTATTGTATTTGAAGAAGAAGCCGCAGCGCTGCATGGGCTGCATTGTTGTTGCGCTTGCTGAATAGATAAAACAAGTGCTTTCAGGTCATTGAAATCTTTTCTTAAAGAAGCATTTTCGTTTCTTAAAGAATCTATTGCTGCATCTTTATTATCATTCATCTTACTTAATTCCTGTACAGCTTTTACAAGCGGCACTACAAAATCACTATAACGCAATCCATATAAACCTTCGTTTGTTTTTGGTTTATCAACACCACTGAAATTATAGCTGATAGACTGCGCTGCTTTTTCTACATCCTGCGCAATAAAGCCATTGTAAATAATTGCGGAAGCCTCATTTGCAGCCGGCTGCATTTGTTCTTTCATTTTATCATAAATGCTATCACGCTTCCTGTTCTTATCGTAGTAATTAGTAAGCCCATTTATATCAACTGTATAAGTAATTGGCCTTAGTAGGTTAATAAATGCCAAACCTTTTACATCATCTTTTATGTTCTTCTTATAACGGCCATCTGAAAAACTTGTCCATCCTACCTGCCCGCCTATGCTCGTAACCGAAGTATTTCCTATTCTTACTTCATTGCTGGCACCTGCGTATGCATCATAACCTAAAACAGTTGCATTGGATAAATTACTTGCTGTAACATCTGCATAACATCCTATTGCAATATTGCCAATTCCTGAATTATTAGAATAAAGAGCAGCGTGCCCCATTGCTGTGTTATTGCCCCCTGATGTGTTAGAATATAATGCATCAACCCCATTTGCAACGTTTTGAAACCCGGTGGTATTATAATAAAGAGCATGAGAACCTATTGCGGTACAACTATAGTCTCCAAATGATTCTATATTTTGGTTATACAAAGCATAATCACCTATAGCTATTAAATCGCTGCCTGCTGTATTGCTGTACAATGACTGGTTGCCAATAGCTATGTTAGAAAACCCGGTGGTATTTTGCTGAAGAGCGTTATTGCCCTCAGCAACATTATACTCTCCGGTAGTATTGTCCTGCAAAGCGTAATAGCCAGTGGCTGTATTATATAATCCGGTAGTATTATAAAAAAGCGTAAATGCTCCATTTGCAGTATTATATGCCCCTGTAGTGTTATAGTATAAAGCCTCTGTTCCGTTAGCTGTATTCAAATTTCCTGTAGTGTTATAATAAAGCGCACCTCCGCCATTGGCTATATTAGAACCTCCTGTGGTATTGCTGTAAAGTGCATAGTAGCCGTTGGCAGTATTGCCTCCTCCCGTTGTATTAGAATAAAGGGCCAAATAACCATTGGCGGTATTGGAAACGCCTATGGTATTGGAATAGAGTGCCTGGTATCCATTGGCAGTATTCCAAAATCCGGTGGTGTTTGAATACAGCGCTTTTGAGCCAACAGCGGTATTGGCATAATCATAGCCGCCTGTAGTCTGGTTAAATAAAGCAGAATCGCCTACGGCAACCATATTATGGCCAGTAGTATTATTGTATAATGCCTTAATTCCTATTGCCACATTCGAATACCCGGTTGTATTTTTAAAGGCGGCCAGGCTACCGGCTGCCACATTATTACTTCCGGTTTCATTTGCGGTTAAAGCCTTATATCCAATGGCCGTATTTGAGCTTGCTTTCGTAAGGCTCGCTAACGCATAAGATCCCAGGGCAGTATTATATCTGCCATTGGTTAATGCATTAAGTGTGTATTGCCCCATTCCGGTATTATAACTGCCTGTTAGTGTATTATTGCCTGAGTAACTGCCGGTAAAAAAATTGCCTAAGCCCGGAGCATGAATCGCTAATACATTTTTCAAATATAACTGGCTATCCAGGTAAATGTTCCGCCATCCTTTTGTACTGCTGCCAATATCTTTTGTATTGTTGCTGTTAGGCAGCAATGGCTGATTAATCGCTGTAGGAGTAGTAAGGTTAGATAAATTAGTGTTGGCTTGCGCGGCTACTTTATTAAGAGAAAACACCAACATTGCATATAGCAAAAAGTGAATAAATTTTTTCATGTAATGAGATTGATAATTTTAAATAAATAGTTATTTAGCGAGGATCATTTGTTTGGTATCCACTTTTTTGCCATCTACCAGCAATGAATAAAAATAACTGCCTGAAGAAAGCGTGCCTGCAGTAATGTTTACCTGCCCTGCGCCTTTATTACTTAAGGTTATTGTTTTTACGCTTGCACCATCTGCATTAGTAATTACAATTTGTGCGTTGCTTATTTGAGATGGCAAATAATACCGGATGATTGTATTGCTGTTAAATGGATTAGGTGCGTTTTGATCAATTGATGCTGACGAAATATTTATTGTTTGTGATTGATTACTGGTAGTTGATTGTTGCATATTCATCATTGCTTCAAGTTTTGCAAGCCTTTGTTCCAAACCAGCATTAATGTTTTGTTGCGCTGTGTTTTGTTGTTTTAATGAGTCATTTTGTTGCGCTAATTCCTGTACGGCTTTTACAAGCGGCACTACAAAATCCGAATAACGAAGACTATAAAGATCGTGGTCATTTTGAGGCTTTACTACACCGCTGAAATCATAATGTATAGATTCTGCAGCAGCTTCTACATCCTGTGCAAGAAAGCCTGTCATTTGTTTTTTCTCCAGGTCATATTTGCCTGCAAAATCAACTTCTTTATCAGTTTGCCAGCAATGGTTTTGCCTGCATATATCATTTCATTTTCTTTATGAATATCAAGTTTGTATGTAACAGGCTTTAGTTTTGTTATAAAGGCAAGGCCAGGTACATTCTGCTGAATATTATTCTTAATTCTTTTATCGCTGTAGGTGCTGAAATTTACCTCACCCCGTATAACGCTTACACTTGAGTTGCCAATCTCTACTTCATTACTTGAGCTTATAGTACTTCCAACATTATAGCCAATGCCGGTATAATTAGTAACAGTGCCATCTATAGGGTAAGCATCATAACCCAGTGAAGTATTATAACTTCCTGTTGTGTTAGTATAAAGGCCGTCAACACCATCGGCGGTATTATAACTTCCGGCATAATTGCTATTAAGTGCTGCAAGGCCCATTGCTGTATTACTTGCGCCGATTGTATTTGAATAAAGTGCGCCTTGCCCTAATGCAGAATTATTATCTCCTGTGTTGTAATAAAGTGATCCCTGACCATTTGCCGTATTACCAGTGCCCGAAAAGTTGGAATATAATGCAAGTTCTCCTGTGGCTGTATTGTAATTTCCGTAAAGGTTTGAAAAAAGTGAACTTTGGCCGTTTGCTGTGTTAGAGATACCTGTTGTATTATTGTAAAGCGCTCCATCTCCATTAGCTGTGTTGTTGTAGCCAGTTGTATTATTCTGAAGTGTATTACTTCCATTTGCGGTATTAGCATACCCTGTTGTATTATAAACAAGTGCATCAGCTCCACTGGCTGTATTGTTATTTCCTGTAGTATTTTCATTAAGTGCTTGAGCTCCATTTGCCGTATTAGAACTTCCGGTGGTATTAGCAAAAAGTGTCTGACTTCCGTTGGCTGTATTGTTGTAGCCAGTTGTATTTTTCTGAAGTGTACTACTTCCATTTGCGGTATTATTATACCCGGTTGTGTTGGAAGAAAGGGCGCTGATACCAACAGCAGTATTTGAAAAGATATTTCCGCTGCCCCTGCCAAATATTACACCATTTATTAAGGCATCACTACTGAAATAGGCATTTCTCCAAGGCAATGCGGAAGACCCTATATCAACGGAGTTAGGTGCGCCTGGCAGAAGGCTTTGATTAACTGCAGTTGTTGCAGCAAGGTTGGATAATTTTGTATTAGCGCCACTGCCACCGCTTACTGTTGACCAGCTTACAACGCCTGCTCCATTAGTAGTAAGAGCTTGTCCGCTGGTGCCGTCTGTTACAGGTAAAGTATAAGCTCCAACTTTAAGCGTACCACTGAATACACTGTTGCCAGTATTGGCATTTATATAAAATACCGGTACTGCGCTGCCATTACGAAACTCATATTGCACACTGGTGCTGTTGAAAAATAACCCGTAGTTAGGATTGCCTGTATATTGAAACGCATACTTATTACCGGCAACCTGGTATGCGCCTGTGCCTGTAAACGTAAGCTTGCCTGAAGAATCAATTTTTGCAAAGTTGGTTGCATTACCAAAGCGCCATGCTCCGCTTGCAGATAGCAGCCTTCCACGCTCGGTATTGTTTACTTTAAAGATGAGGTCTTTACTATCAGTTGTTCCAAGAAAATTGGATGTGGTTAAACCAGTGTTACCTGTTGTGTTCCAGGTTTGTGCGTTTAACATGTTTCCTGAAAAAATGCTTATTAATAAAAATGTAACCAGGTGTAATATCTTTTTCATTGTTGATGTTTTCATTGTGAGACGTATAGGTGTAATTATTTACAGCAAATGTTACTTATACAGTAAAATGATACAATACGCTTTTTGTGTGATATGCTTAAGCAGTGAAGAATAGATGGTTGCTGCAATAAGATCAATTAAATGCCTGGAATGGGTTTATATAATTCTTTCGCGAAGCACTTTTGCAATGGCTTCTTTGCCGGAGTTTACATGCAGTTTTTGGTAAATATTCCTGAGGTGTGTTCGTGCTGTATCAAAAGCCATTTTTAATTCTGCTGCAATCAGCTTTACACTATAGCCTTTAATAAGTAATTGAAGTATTTCTTTTTCGCGTGGTGTAAGCTTATATTCTTTACCAACAGATTTTATCTCAAAGCTTTGCAATACGCGCCGGGCAATGGTTGAAGACATGGGTGCCCCGCCTTCCATCACTTCCCGTATGGCTTCGAATAATTTATGAGGTGATGTTTTCTTGAGAATATAACCGTTAGCGCCTGCACAAAGGCTGTTGAATAATTTTTCGTCATCTTCAAACATCGTGTACATAATAATGGCTGTTTGCGGCCTTGTTTCTTTTATTTCCACAACGCCATCTATACCACTTTTCCCTGGCATGTCAATATCCATGATAACCACATCGGGTTCATCCCTTCGTATAATAGTAGCTGCATTCAATACATTTGAATAATCGCCGATAACATTGTATTCGGTTCCGTTATTAAGCAGAACAGCTAAAGAGCTTCTTAACTGGTCATTATCTTCAAATATGATTATGCTTATCGGCAGGTACATGATAGCGATGATTGAAGTTATGCAAACGGCAAAGCTATTTAATCTTAATCCACGCCCATATACTCCTTTTGAGTGATGTGCCATGAGGCAGTTTTATTTGTACAGAAGTTCCTTTGCCTGGCGCTGAATTTATCACAACAATACCACCATGTTTTTGCATACGGTATTGCATGTTCTTTAAACCATTTCTGTGTGTAGGCTGTTGAAGGTCGAAGCCCTTGCCATCATCAATTATTTCCATTACAATGCTATTGTTAACTGCTGCCATGTTTATTTTTACTTTGGTGGCCGATGCATGTTTATAAATATTATTAACCGCTTCTTTATACAGCAAAAAAAGATCTTTTCTTTTTTCCATGCTAAGTTTTCCGGCTAACACCGGCGCATCAACCTGCATAAAATATTGTACTGATGTTCCGTCAAAAACTTCTGAAGCATATCGTCTCATACGGGCTGTTATTTCTTCCATTGAGTCGTTGCGTGTATTGATGCTCCATACAATATCATCAAGCGCTTCGCCTGAACTTTGTACTTCTGTCGCTATACGTTTTAAATAGTCTGATGCCTGTTCCGGTTCATTTACCTTTTGCTCTCCCAATGCTGATAATAAATTAATGTTGGTAAGCCTTGCGCCAATATCATCATGAAGATCGGCTGAAATATTGTTACGTACGTTTTGCATTTGCAATAACTGGTTTATTCTGTAGCGGTACAATGCGTATAAAGCAATTGCAAAAAGAAGTGTACATAATGTATAAAACCACCATGTATTATAATAAGGATACGCAATGCTGAAGTTAAAAGATGCAGGCCGTATACTGGTAGTGCCGTCGGATAAAATGGCTTCTACCTGGAAAGTATAATTGCCGGGTTTAAGGCTTGCAAATGTTACTGTCTTTTGATTTCCGACATTTATAAACCCTGAAGGATTTTTTTCAAACAGCCTGTATGCATAGGTGTTACTTCCGCCATCATCGTAGTTTATTGCTGTAAAACTGAACGTAAAGGAATTTTCTTTATAAGAAAATGATAATGCTGAATCAGTGGTTAATGAAACAGAGTCACCTATCTTTCTTATATCAGTAATAATCGGTTGTACCGGCCTATGTACCTTCATTACATCATCAGGATAAAGCCAGGTAAAAGCATTAATAAAACCTGTAAACAAACGCTGTGTTGCAGTATCAAAATAAACAGCTTCAATATTATTGTCAAATAAGCCATCTGACTTTTTTATAAGACTGTATTGTTCTGTTTTTATATTGAAACATAATAAGCCTTCATCGGTATCGGTCCATAACCGGTTTTGCCACGGGCCATTTAAGTACCCGGTTTTAGCAGGTCTAATATTCGGCGCTCTTGGAAATGAAGTAAATTTACTGGTAGTAAGATTCCACTTTATCAATACAAAATCCTTCTCCATTATCCATAGGTTATTTGCCGTATCAATTTTGAGATCATTTAGGTCGCCCGAAATATTACTTGTCCCGGGCAATTGAGTTATCAACGTGTCAAAGGATTGTTTTTGCTGGTTCCACCTGGTAATTCCTTCAACGCCACCCATCCATATATTTCCGTTTCTGTCTTCAGCAATGCTAAATGGATACCTGAGTTTAAAAACAGCATTTGGAATTTTAGGCGAAAAATATTTCCATGAGTGTGTAATCATATTCATCATGAATACACCATTACCCTGGCCAATTCCCAGCCATAACTGGTGATGGCTATCAATCAACGAACATGTTATTGCACTGCTATCAAATGCTGAAGGAAATCCTGGTCTCATGAATTTTTTTAAAGTGTAATTGACCGTATTTAGCAGTAAAGCGCCATACTGTGTGGTAATTAATAAAGTATCTTTTGTATAATAAGTTATGTTCCATGGAAGATTGGATTTACCGGCTTTAAGAAAACTGATGTTCCTGATAAAATGCAGGCTGTCATCATAAATTAGTAATCCTGTATTCCATTCGAGTATGAAATATTTATGCTGGAAATGAAGGAAACCTACCACTGCGTTATTGCGCTTACCATTTGGAATGTTAACAGGTGTAAATTTATCATTGAAAGCTTTTTTAATAAAGGATTGTTTAAAAATACCTTCTTCAGTGCCGACCCATAAACGATTATTTTTATCGCTTATAAAAGTTTTGCAAAAAGTTCCCGGTAAGCTATTATTTAAGAGATGTGCTTTTAATGTTTTACGATCATACTGCATCAGGTAATAACCATCATGTGAAGCGGTTGATATGCACAGAAGGCTATCGTTCAGAAGAAAAATATGACTTTGCCAGCTAATCTGATGTGCTCGTGAAACAGAAAATCCAAGTGGTGATGCAGATAATTTATGGTTCTGCAGGTCGACGACAAAAATGCTGTCAATTAATTGTTCAAAATTTATAAAAAAGAATTGCCCATATTGATTGGCATCGGAAATAATACCGCTTTTCCCGTTCCATCTTTTTAATAAATCAAATTGATTGCCGGGTACATATTGTATGTTTTGAAAATTTTTCTTCTGCCCGTTAAGCAAAAAAAAGAAACCTGCACCCTGTACCAAAACATTGCCATCAGGCATCAGGTAAGAAACAGGAATAAATTGCAGTATTTTTTTGCCGATATCCCCGCGTGTATATGCATCATACCTGAAGAGAAGTTGAAAAGCAGTGTCAAATACATAAAGGCCTGCTTTTGTACCTGCAATCAGGTCACCTTTTTTATTAGTTGAAAGATTCCAGATTGTATTGGTAGTTGTTTGAAGAGCAGCATCTGCAGAAATATGCAGGTGTTTACATATACCTGTTTTTGTATCAAGGATACCAAGGCCGTTGTCTGTGGCAACCGCAAGCCGATGCCCGTGCAGGCACACGATATCGTTTATATAATTTCCGGGTAAATTTTTATCTGAACCGGTGCTATAAAATTTTATAAAATCTTTCCCATCAAAGCGGTTAAGGCCGCTGTTGGTAGCTATCCAGATAAATCCATCTTCATCCTGCACTATTTTATTGCAACTGTTATCAGAAAGTCCATCGTCAGTAGTGTAATGATCGAAGATTAATTGTTTTGATTGAGCAATTGCAGAAAAGGAAACAGTGCAGAGCGAGATCAATATTATGAATACAGTTTTCAGTTTATTTGCTTTTTAACTCAAGTTAACAGTAACCATATAATGCAACCAAAAATTAGCAATTTAGTACTTGCTGAAATTATAAAGACTTGTTGTGTACTATCAGTTTTCATAAATTAATAGAATAAATATAAATGGCTTTAATGAGATTATATTTATTTAACCCGATGCTGATTATTTATTTTATATCTGATTTTTCCATCAGCTATATTGAATAAAATAACTTCCTGCTATAATTTTTATCAGCAGGCAATTAATTGAAATAGTAACTACTTCAGAAAATTATAATTCAGAAATAAAATACTAAACAAATCTTTTACTTTCGCCGCTTTAACTACAACATGAACATTCTTTTATTAGGCAGCGGTGGCCGCGAACATGCGCTTGCCTGGAAAATTATTCAAAGCAAACATTGCGGCCAGTTATTTATTGCGCCTGGAAATGCCGGCACTTTGCAATGCGGAAAAAATATAAACATTGGTGTGAACGATTTTGAAGCAATCAAAAAGTTTTCAATAGAACATAATATTGAAATGATTGTTGTTGGCCCTGAAGAACCATTGGTAAATGGTGTATATGATTTTTTTACAAATGATGAAGAAACAAAAAATATAGTTGTTATTGGACCTTCTGCCACCGGCGCACAATTGGAAGGCAGCAAAGCGTTCTCTAAAAAATTTATGCAGCGTAATAATATTTCAACCGCTGCGTATGCTGAGTTTACAAAACATAATTTTGAAGATGGAAAAAAATATATTCAGCAACATACATTGCCCATTGTTTTGAAAGCTGATGGTTTGGCTGCAGGCAAAGGTGTTGTAATTGCGCAAACACATAAAGAGGCGATAAATGCTTTTGAAGAAATGATAATTCATCAGCAGTTTGGTGAAGCTTCAAGTAGAGTAGTGATTGAAGAATTTTTAGATGGAATTGAACTAAGTGTTTTTGCATTAACCAACGGAAAAGATTGCAAAATTATTGGCCACGCAAAAGATTATAAACGCATTGGTGTTGGCGATACCGGGTTGAATACAGGCGGAATGGGTTGCGTAAGCCCGTTGCCTTTTTTAACGGATGATTTCATGCAAAAAATTGAAGAGAAAATTATAAAGCCAACAATACAAGGTTTGCAAAAAGAAAATATTATTTATAACGGCTTTGTATTTTTTGGTTTGATAAAAGTTGGCGATGAACCTTTCTTAATTGAATACAATTGCCGCATGGGAGACCCGGAAACTGAAGTGGTAATACCGCGTTTAAAAAATGATATTGTTGAATTATTTTTATCTATTTATAATAATACATTAAAAGATGTTGTTATTGAGTTTGATGAACGTGCATGTGCTACTATTGTTGCTGTGAGTAAAGGTTATCCTGGCAATTATGAAAAGGATAAATTAATTGAATTCGACAATTCGCTAATTCGACATTTCGACAATTCGCTAATCTTTCATGCAGGCACAAAATTGAATGAAGATGGAAATATTGTTACGAATGGTGGAAGAGTTTTGGCAGTAACATCTTTTGGCAGGAATATTGCCGGTGCTGTGCAACTTTCAAAAAATGTTTTAAGCAACATTAATTTTGAAGGCATAAATTTTAGAAGTGATATTGGATATGAGTTTAAGGAGTGAAATCTGAAACGTGAATCGTGAAAATTCAAAATTTAAAATGATTCACATTGCACGATTGACGTTTCACGAATAAAAAATCAATAGCATTTCTGAAGCGCGTTACCAAATAAATTTTACAACTAAAAAAACTTAGCTTGTGCATATTAACAAAAACCCGCAAAATTGCTTGATAAGCGCTTTGTAAATTCAAATTATTTCGTACACCTTTGCGGCATTACACAAAACATACGTAACTAATTATATAAATGGGACTTTTTAATTTTTTTACACAGGAAATTGCGATTGATCTTGGCACCGCAAATACCCTGATAATCCATAACGATGAAGTGGTGGTGAATGAACCATCAATTGTTGCCTTGAACAGAAATAATCCGAAAGAAGTTTTAGCAGTTGGTAAACGTGCATTGATGATGCATGAAAAAACGCATGAAAGCATTCGCACCGTTCGCCCGTTAAGAGATGGTGTAATTGCCGATTTTAATGCTGCTGAATTAATGATAAAGGAAATGATCAAAATGATCTATCCTAAAAAACCCTGGATTGCACCACGCTGGCGAATGGTAATTTGTATTCCATCAAGTATTACTGAAGTTGAAAAGCGTGCGGTGCGCGACAGTGCTGAACAAGCCGGTGCAACAGAAGTCTATCTTATTCATGAACCAATGGCTGCTGCGCTTGGTATTGGTATTGATGTGGAAGAACCTGTTGGTAATATGATTATTGATATTGGCGGTGGTACAACAGGTATTACCGTAATTGCATTGGCCGGAATTGTATGCGATCAAAGTATTCGTATTGCAGGTGATGAATTTACGGCTGATATTATGGAAGCGCTTCGCCGTTATCATAGTTTATTAATTGGTGAACGCACATCTGAGCAAATTAAAATAACTATTGGCGCAGCCATGAAAGATTTGGAAAACCCGCCGGAAGATATGCCGGTAAATGGCCGCGATTTGGTTACCGGTATTCCAAAACAAATTATGGTAAGTTACCAGGAAGTGGCTGAAGCAATAGATAAATCAATTTTTAAAATTGAAGAAGCCATTTTAAAAGCATTGGAAACAACACCGCCTGAATTAGCTGCGGATATTTATCGCAGAGGTTTATACTTAACGGGTGGTGGTGCATTGTTGCGTGGTTTGGATAAGCGGTTAAGTCAAAAAATAAAATTGCCAGTTCATATTGCAGAAGACCCGCTGATAAGTGTTGTACGCGGAACAGGATTAGCTTTAAAAAATTATCAGCGTTACCCGTTTGTAATGAAATAACTACGGCAAATAATAAGAACCAAATTTCAGAAATCAAGGTTCGTGTTTCAGCTTTAATTTTTAATTGTATTTATTTGGAACTTGCAATTTATTATTTGTATTTTTTTTAAATATTATTTGGAACTTGTTATTTGATATTTGATCTTTTGTGCGCAATATAATAGCCTTCATACGCCAGTTTTTCAACTTCTTTTTATTCCTCATTTTAACCGGGGTTTCTCTTGGCATCCTTATCAATTACAACGAAACTTACCAGGTAGTATTTTCAAATATTGCAAACGAAACCACCGGGAAAGTTGGGGCGCAGTATAACAACATCGAATATTATTTCCGGCTTAAAAAAACCAATCAGGATCTCGCTGCAGAAAATGCAACATTGCGCGGATTATTAAAATCAAGTTTTCAAAACCCTGATACATCAACCGTAATAAAAATTGATTCTTTAATAAAAGATACTTTAGGCCGCGTAAGAAAGTTTCAGTTTTTACCTGCCAAAGTGGTGAACAATGATATTACAGATCAAAATAATTACCTCACACTTTACCGTGGCAGCAAACAAGGCGTTACAACTGATATGGGCGTAATTGGCCCGCAGGGCATTGTGGGTAAAGTAATTTTAGTGAGCGATAATTATTGCCGCGTTATGAGTTTGCTTAACCGCAACACAAAAGTAAGCGCCATGACGAAGAATGGTTTTTATACCGGCCTTGCAGATTGGGATGGAAAAGATCCGCGGTTTGTAACCATTCACAATATTCCAAAATCTGCAAAGGTAAAAATGGGCGACAGCGTGCTTACCAGTAATTTGTCGGGCAGTTATCCGCCGGGAATAATGATTGGAACTGTAGCCGCAATTCAGGGTGATCCCGGAAGTGGTTTTTATGAACTGAAAGTAAAAACCTCAACAGATTTTTACAGCATTCAATATGCATATATTGTACAAAATATGATATGGGCTGAGCAAAAAGACCTGGAAGCAAAAACACCAAAAGATAAATGACGAACCTGCTGAAAAATATTATTCGTTTTATTTTATTTATACTGGTGCAGGTATATATTTTTAATAAAGTGCCGCCGGTACATCAATTTGTAAAACCATATATTTATTTCCTGTTTATCTTATGGTTGCCATTTAATATTAACCGCTCCGGTTTAATGTTGCTGGCATTTATATTTGGATTAACCTTCGATTATTTCAGTGGTACACCTGGCTTGCACACCGCGCCTTGCGTACTCATTGCTTACCTGCGCCCTTTCTTATTAAATCTTTTAATACCACAGGAAACCACACAACTAAGTTTTGCTGAACCATCGGTAAAAAGTATGGGCTGGGGTTCGTATGCAACTTATGTGCTTATACTTACGTTTTTGCATATTGCATTACTGGTATTTATAGAATGGATGGAGTTTGGCGATTTCTTATTTTTTATAGGAAAGGTAACTGCTACCACTGCACTTAGTTTAGTGTTGATATTTATTACTGAAATGTTGTTTCCGCGCAAAGGAAAATATAGAACGAATGCGGCTTGATAGTTTCAAAGTATAACTACCCAAAGCAGCAATTTAGTTTTTGTATATTTGAGAGTCATTATATATTCTTTTACCGATCCTAAATTTAGGAAATGAAGAAAATTATCATTCAAAATTTAAGAGTTGCATTCTTTCTTTTTATTATTCAGTTTATTGTTGGATTAATATTATTTTATAAAAACTTCGGAATGCAGACAATAATGTGGACAGCAATTCTTGCCGGATGTACTACTTTAGTTTTTATAATTTGTTTGGGAATTTATCAACTCATCTATGTAAAGACAAATAAAATATCATTGAACGATTTTAATATTCAGGCAACACAGGAAGCAACTTTTACAATTGATAAATCAGTAGAAGACACAATAAAATCAATTGAAAACAATATTCCTGACGAAATAAATTCTTACAAATTCAAGTATAATAAAAAACTTGATTTTTATAAAACTAAAACTGCGGCATCTATTCGTTCTTGGGGCGAAATCATTATCGTTAAGTTAACTAAGATTGATAGTTTACACACGCAATTATATGTTTTAAGTGAACCTGTATATAAAACCACAATTATTGATTTTGGAAAAAGTTCAATGAATATTCAAAAATTCAAATCGGAGTTTAGTAAAAACATCTTGTAAAAAAGTAGAAGGAGTAAAGCAAAACTAACTATAAACCAGCCTGACTTTCATTTAAACATCCTCTGCCAAATCTCCATACTTCGCAGCACTTGCGCAAAGTCTCTCACTTTCATAAACAAAAAAATCTGCAGTAATAATTATCAAACCTTTTTAGGTTTGCAACAATGCGAAAATTAGAAGACACATACCAGCATAAAGGATTACGTAAAAAATTAATTGATGCATTGCGCGAAAAAGGCATTACAAGCGAACTTGTATTGCAAGCGATGTACAATGTGCCACGACATTTTTTTTTAGATTCTGCTTTTGATAAAATTGCTTATGAAGACAGGGCTTTTCCTATTGATGCAGATCAAACTATTTCACAGCCATATACAGTAGCATATCAAACACAATTATTAAATGTGCATCGCAGCGAAAAGATATTGGAAATTGGAACGGGCAGCGTTTATCAATCAAGTGTTTTAGCAGAAATAGGCGCATGGGTTTATACCATTGAAAGGCAAAGAAAATTGTTTGATATCAATAAAAACTTCTTTCTTAAATCAAAATACCCAAACATAAAATTTTTTTATGGCGATGGTTTTGATGGCTTGTCAACGTATTCGCCTTTCGATAAAATTATTATAACAGCAGCAGCTCCGTTTGTTCCGCCAAAATTGGTAGCGCAATTAAAAATTGGTGGCTTAATGGTTTTGCCTGTTGATGAAGATGGCAAGCAGCGCATGTTGCGCATCACAAAGAAAGAAGACGGCGATTATACAACAGAACTCTTTGAGTATTTTTCATTCGTGCCCATGCTTAAAGGAAAGAATAATTAATTACGTATCATATTTTAATCTGTTTTTTATAGTAATTTCCTGAACATATTCATTGATGTTTACTTTTGCGGCGTAAATAATTTTTATGGCTATTCGCATTTTTATTACCGGCGGCACTTTTGATAAAGAATACAATGAATTGAACGGCGAACTTTTTTTTAAAGATTCGCATTTAAGCGAAATGCTCAATCTCGGCCGTTGTAAAATTGAAGTTGAAGTAAGAACATTAATGATGATTGACAGCTTATCTATGACGGATGAAGACCGCGAAATTATTGCAAGGCAGTGCGAAAGCTGCGAAGAAAATAAAATTGTAATAACGCACGGCACCGATACTATGACGGACACTGCAAAAATGCTGGCAGAAAAAATAAAAAATAAGATCATTGTACTTACCGGCGCCATGATTCCATATAAATTCGGCAGTTCTGATGGTTTGTTCAATCTTGGAAGTGCATTGGCTTTTGCGCAAACACTTCCTTCGGGTGTGTACATTGCAATGAATGGCAGGTATTTTAATTGGGATAATGTGCGCAAGAATAAACAAACAGGAAGGTTTGAAGAACTGAATAAGATGTAACGCATTACAATCAGTTCATCATATTTTTATACTTTTGGGCTTCAATTAAAATATTTATGGGTAAAATAACAGCCGCCATTACAGCAGTAGGTGGTTACGTTCCTGAATACAGATTAACAAATAAGGAACTTGAAAAAATAGTAGATACGAACGATGAATGGATTAGGACGCGTACTGGAATAAGTGAAAGAAGAATTTTGAAAGAGAGTGGCAAGGCGAGCAGCGATCTTGCACTGCCAGCTATTCAGGAAATATTGAAAACAAAGAATTTAGACCCACTTGAAATTGATTGTATAATAGTTGGAACAGTAACTCCTGACATGGTGTTTCCTGCAACTGCAAATATTTTGGCTCATAAAATAGGCGCAAAAAATGCCTGGGGGTTTGATGTAAGTGCCGCTTGTTGCGGCTTTTTATTTTCATTGGCAACAGGCAGTGCTTTTATTGAAAGTGGTCGTTACAAAAAAGTGCTGGTTGTTGGTGTAGATAAAATGAGCGCTATTGTTGATTACACCGACAGAAGTACCTGTATTATTTTTGGTGATGGAGCCGGGGCAGTTTTGCTGGAACCTTCTACCGATGAAACAGGTATCTTAGACAACATTTTAAAAACGGATGGAAGTGGTGTTGAGTATTTACACATGAAAGCAGGCGGTTCACTTGAACCCGCAAGCATTGAAACCGTTACTGCAAAAAAGCATTTTATTTTTCAGGAAGGGAAAACTGTATTTAAACGTGCGGTTGCAGGCATGGCTGATGTAAGTGCTGAAATTATGCAGCGCAACAATCTTTCTGCAGATGATATTGCTTGGCTCGTTCCACACCAGGCCAACATGAGAATTATTGATGCCACTGCAAACCGCATGGGTTTATCAAAAGATAAAGTGATGATAAATATTGACCGTTATGGTAACACAACCGCAGCAACAATTCCATTATGTTTGTGGGAATGGCAAAACAAATTAAAAAAAGGCGATAATATTATTCTTGCTGCTTTTGGTGGCGGATTTACATGGGGCGCAACTTTAATAAAATGGTCATATAATTCTTAAATGTAAAAGGCTGTCAAAAAAAACACAGCCTTTTACATTTATAGGTTATACATTATTATACATCTCTGTTTTCTATTGTTGTTGTCTTTGTTACAGAAACGCTGTCTTTATTTTTTCTACCTTTTAATAAAGCGATTAAAATTAAAAGAAATACAGCTGCGCTAACAATCCACATCCATGGCTGAATATTCATTGTTGTAGTTTCCGTATGCGTTGTTGCAGAACTTGTGCCTCCGCTATTTTGAGAAAAACAACAAAATATTGCTGTAAAAAATACAAGTAAAGTGAGATAAATTTTTGAACGCATTGTTTTAAGCGATTGTTTCATACGTGTTATTTTAAAATTGAATAAGTGTATTACATTATTTAGATAGATTTCAACAATTAAGCCAATATAGTATTGGTTGATTAATCGATGTTATAAAAACTAAAGTTGAAGTGTTGCGGTGCAACGATGATGCCATGGAAAACAAAAGCTTTTTATCAAAAAATATTGCAAAAACCATGCGTTGTAACAAATTGGCAAACAGTTATCTTCGCAACAAATAAGTTTATATGAATCTTCATGAATACCAGGCAAAGGAATTAATTAAAAAATACAATGTTCCGGTTCAGGAAGGCTACGCATGCAGCACCGTACGCGAAGTTGAAGATGCTTACAGGAATATAAAAAGTGAAACGCAAAATAATTTTGCTGTTGTAAAAGCGCAGATACATGCTGGTGGCCGGGGCAAAGGCGAAATAAAAGGCACTAAACAACGCGGTGTTGCAGTAGGTAAAAGTTTGGAAGAAATTACAACTATTGCAAGTAATATTTTGGGTGGTATTCTTGTAACCATACAAACCGGTGAAGCCGGAAAAAAGGTAAATAAAGTGTTGGTAGCACAGGATGTATATTATCCGGGACCAAACCCCACGAAAGAATTTTATTTATCCATTTTATTAGATCGTACAAAAGGCCAAAATGTAATTATGTACAGTACAGAAGGCGGTGTGGAAATAGAAAAAGTGGCACATGAAACTCCTGAAAAAATATTCAGGGAATGGGTACATCCTTCCGGCGGTTTGCAACCTTTCCAGGCAAGAAAGATTGCATTCAATTTTGGTTTGAAAGGGGAAGCTTTTAAAAGCTGTGTAAAGTTTGTAACCAATTTATACAATGCGTATGTTGGATTGGATTGTTCGATGGTAGAAATAAATCCTTTGTTTAAAACAAGTGATGAAAAAATGATCGCTGTTGATTGTAAAATGAATTTGGATGATAATGCGTTGATGCGCCATGCAGATTTAGAAGCCTTGCGCGATTTTGCTGAAGAAGACCCAACAGAAGTGGAAGCAGGAAAATATAATTTGAATTTTGTAAAGCTGGATGGCAATGTTGGTTGTATGGTAAACGGTGCAGGCCTCGCAATGGCAACTATGGATATGATAAAATTAAGCGGTGGCAACCCTGCAAACTTTTTAGATGTTGGCGGAACTGCTAATGCCCAAACAGTGGAAGCAGGCTTTCGTATTATAATGAAAGACCCGAATGTAAAAGCTATTCTTATAAATATTTTTGGCGGCATTGTGCGTTGCGATCGTGTAGCTGCCGGTGTAATTGATGCTTATAAAAATATGGGTAACATTACTATTCCAATCATCGTACGTTTACAAGGCACCAATGCAGAAGAAGCAAAGAAATTGATTGATCAAAGCGGGCTAAAAGTTGAATCTGCGATTTTGTTAAGTGAAGCTGCTGATTTGGTGAAGAAAGCGGTTGCTTAATTCTTTCAATTTAAAATTATATAAGCGCTTATACAATTTTGTGTGAGCGCTTTTTTTATTTATTAATGATTGAAATGAATAATGCAATTGTTACAAAGAAGTTTGTGAAAGAATAATTTTTATACCATCATTTTCACTTCATAAACCGGGCTGATTAAATAAACCAGCCCGGTATTTTTTTCGGTACATCTAAAACGTTTACGCAATTGTTCGCCTTTTTGAAAAATGCGGTTGTCTTTTGTTTTAAAATAAGCGCCGCGTGGTAATTCTTCCAGCAACATCATGCCGTCTTTCTTTGTATCATACTTACGCAATACACGCGTTAAACCTTCTTCCGCGCAACTGCTTGCCGCAGGGTTTTGTGCCGCATCGTACAACGCTTTTTCAACTTCAGGCGGAAATACTTTTCTGTTAATAAAATCTTTTAGCAATTCACTGTAAATACATTTCCATTCTTTGCCATGTGCTTGTATCCGGTTGCCATGATTTTCAAAAGCGAGCAAATGCGCCAGTTCATGCAATAAAGTAACCAGGAAAGAAAATTTATTAAGATTGCCGTTCACGCTTATGCGATGATTTTTTCCATGTATGGCATTACGGTAATCGCCTAACACAGATTCCCGTTGTGCGGTAATAGTTAAATGCACTTTGTAGTGCTGCAAAAAAAAGGCAACCTGTTCAAAACTATTTTCAGGTAAATAAGATTCGAGCTGGTGTAAAGGATGTTCAGTTTTTGGCATTCTTATCACGGTTAAGCCGCATTGCGCCTTTTACTTCAAGTATGGTATAAATAACGTAAAACACCATGGCTATGCC
>JBDUEO010000005.1:0-21892 GCA_040002335.1 Parafilimonas sp.
AGTTCTCATGGTTTGCATTTTTGCCTGTTTATCTTCCATGGTTGATGATTGATCCATAAATATCTGGTGCATTTGTGGCTGATATTGCATGCGTATCGCCATTACCGAATCTACCATCGGGTCAGCTAATTGCACCGAATCTTTTAAATATGATTTCCATGCTTCCTGCATTTTCATCATGTTTTGTTGTGCGTGCAATGTGGTAGCGCTTAATGAGAAAATAATGGCTAAAAACAAAATGATTTTTTTCATGATATAATTTTTATTTCTTTAAGCAAATTGTATGCAGATAATTGTTAAACGAAAAGTTTGCGACGAAACGAAAATATTTTCGGATGACTATAATAAATTGTTTTTAAATTTTAAAAAAGCCGCTCCTTAACTTCGCATCATTATGCATTTTGAACGCCGGAATTTATCAAACGAACAACTTATACATTTTTATAAAAGCCTGCTTTTGCCGCGCATGATTGAAGAGAAAATGCTGGTATTGTTGAGGCAGGGCAAAATATCAAAATGGTTTAGCGGCATTGGCCAGGAAGCCATTGCAGTGGGTGCTACGCTTGCTTTACAACACGACGAATGGATAATGCCACTGCATAGAAACCTTGGCGTTTTTACTGCACGCAATATGCCGCTGCATAAATTGTTTATGCAATTTCAGGGCAGCAGCGATGCATACAGCAAAGGCCGTGAACGCAGTTTTCATTTCGGAAATAAAGAACATCATATCTGCGGAATGATATCTCATCTTGGTCCACAATTAGCCATTGCTGATGGCGTTGCATTAGCACATAAATTAAAAAAAGAAAATAAAATTTCATTGGCATTCACCGGCGAAGGCGGAACAAGTGAAGGCGATTTTCATGAAGCATTAAATGTGGCCGCTGTTTGGGATTTGCCGGTTATCTTTTTAATTGAAAATAATGGTTATGGCTTAAGCACACCAACCAGTGAACAATATCGTTGTGAGAATTTAGTTGACCGTGCAAAAGGTTATGGAATGGAAGGCATTCAAATTGATGGCAATAACATTTTAACCGTTTACGATACTATAAAAGGTGTTCGTGATTATTGTATCGCTAACCAAAAGCCATATTTAATCGAATGCAAAACATTCAGAATGCGCGGCCATGAAGAAGCCAGTGGCACTAAATATGTTCCTGCACATTTGTTTGAAGAATGGAAAGAGAAAGATCCTGTTATCAATTTTGAAAATTATTTATTGAGTGAAGATATTTTAACTGAAGAATCAGTAGCAGCCATTAAACAGGAAACCAAAACATATATTGAAAGTGAACTCGCAACTGGTTTTGCAGCACCGGCAATCGTAGTGAATACACAGGTTGAAATAAATGATGTTTACCAGTCAATAGACCATAGTCGACAGACGATGGTAACGACGATCAATAATGCACAGCCTGAAACCAGCAACCAGCAACCTTCAACCGAAAAAAGATTTATAAATGCAATAAGCGATGCTTTGAAACAAAGCATGGAGCAACATCCAAACCTTATTTTAATGGGTCAGGATATTGCAGAATATGGCGGCGCTTTTAAAATTACGGAAGGCTTTGTTGATACTTTTGGCAAAGAACGTGTGCGCAACACACCTATATGCGAAAGCGCTATTGTTGGCGCAGCTTTGGGTTTAAGTTTGGAAGGTTTTAAAGTAATGATGGAAATGCAGTTTGCAGATTTTGCAAGCGTTGGTTTTAATCAGATTGTAAATAACCTGGCAAAAATTAATTATCGCTGGAACCAAAATGCAGATGTGGTTATACGCATGCCCACGGGCGCAGGTGTTGGCGCGGGCCCGTTTCATTCGCAAAGCAATGAAGCATGGTTTGTGCATACGCCGGGATTAAAAGTTGTATATCCATCAACACCAATTGATGCGAAAGGTTTGCTGATCGCTGCCTTGAATGATCCGAATCCTGTTTTATATTTTGAACATAAAGCTTTATACAGAAGTATTAGCGGTAATGTGCCTGATGAATATTATGAGATTGAAATTGGCAAAGCAAAAATTGTTCAATATGGTGAAGATATCAGCATTATAACGTACGGTGCAGGCGTGCACTGGGCGCTTGAATATGCAAATGCGCATAAGAATATTTCAATTGATATTATTGATTTAAGAACATTACTGCCGTTGGATTATGACGCGATAAAAGCGTGTGTTGAAAGAACAGGAAAAATTTTAATTCTGCATGAAGACACATTGATCGGTGGCATTGGCGGCGAGATTGCTGCATGGATAAATGAGCATTGTTTTGAAATGCTTGATGCACCAGTTATCCGCTGTGCATCTTTAGATACGCCAATTCCTTTCAACTTAGCATTAGAAAAAAACTTCTTAGCAAAAGCAAGATTGGATGAATGTGTTCAGAAACTGATGAACTATTAAATCAATTCAATACCTAAAAAAATTAAAGTGACTTTTTTAAAATCCACGTTTATAATCTTATTCCTGATAAACTTTTTAACTGCTTCCACTCAACCCGTAAGTAAAGCCGCGTCGAATGCTTTTATCATTACAAGAATGGTTGATAAGTTTCACATTCAACCAAGAACATTGAACGATAGTTTATCGGCTGATTTTTTCAATCAATTTTTAAAACAGCTTGATGCAGACCATATTTATTTTACTAAAGAAGACATCACACAACTCTCAGCATATCGTTTTCAGCTTGATGATCAGCTCAAACAACAGAAGACTGATTTTTTGAAACTTACCATAGCGATCTACTCAAAAAGATTGCAGCAAGCGGATACAATGATTGATGCTATTGCTAAAAAACCTTTCAGCTTTTCTATACCGGAAAAATTTACCGTAGCAGAAGACTCATCTTATCCTTCGGATATTGTTTCCATGAATAATAAGTTTTATAAAAAGATGAAACTTGAGGTTTTAAATGATCTTGTTGAGGTGAACGATAAAGTCACTTCAAAAAATTCCATAAAACAAAAACAAATACTTGATAGCGCACAATCATTCATTCAAAAAAAAGTACAGTCTGTTTACAAAAGAGATATAACACGCATCCTGCAATCTCCCGGTGGTGTTGAACAATTTGTTGCTAATGAATACTGTAAAGCACTGGCTAATTGTTATGATCCGCACACAGAATTTTTTCCATTAACAGAAGAAGAAAATTTTGAAAGCGAATTAGGAAATCAGCAATTCCGTTTTGGATTTGCTGTTAAAGAAGGTGATGAGGGTGTTATCATAAATGATCTTGAACCCGGCAGCCCTGCTTTTAAATGTGGTTTATTGAATAAAGGTGATAAATTTCAAACATTGCAATGGCAAGGCCAGGACGCTATTGATGTTTCTGATGCAGATGCAAGAGAGATAAGTGAAATTTTGTCGCAAAGCAATCATGATAAAATAACGATCACTGTTAAAAAAGAAGATGGCACTTTAAGAACTGTTACACTAATGAAAGAAGAAGCAGAAGCAGATGACGACACCAAAGTAAAAAGCTTTTTGTTGAAAGGAAGTAAAACATTTGGTTATATTTCTTTGCCTGCTTTTTATAACAATTGGGAAGATGAAAGCACCGGAAATAATGGTTGCGCTAATGATGTTGCAAAAGAAATTTTGAAGCTAAAAAAAGAAAATATTGCAGGGTTGATCTTAGATCTTCGTTATAATGGCGGTGGTTCTATACAGGAAGCCGTTGAGCTTGCCGGAATTTTTATTGATGCAGGCCCGGTGGCACAAACAAAAAGCCGTAGTGAAGCAAAAATGTTTACGCTTAAAGATGTAAACCGCGGAACTATTTATGATGGGCCGTTATTGATTTTGGTAAATGGATACAGCGCTTCTGCATCGGAGCTTGTTGCAGGAAGCTTGCAGGATTATAACCGTGCGCTGATTGTTGGTTCTTCAACCTATGGAAAAGCAACAGGGCAAATAGTTTTACCGCTTGATACTACAATCGACATAAGTAAAGACAATAGCGCAAAAAAAGCGGATAACTATTTAAAAATTACCACGGATAAATTATATCGTATTACTGGCAGTACCGCGCAATTTACTGGTGTTCAACCTGATATTGTTTTGCCTGATTTTCTGCAGGCAGATCCACAACGCGAAGCAGATGATCCTTTTGCATTGTTGCCCACAACAGTTGATGCAAACAAATATTATCAGCCTTATGCAAAACTTCCGGTTAGTTCTTTACAGGTAACAGCGCAGCAGGATGCTGATACAATGAAATATTTTGCGCAGCTCAGCAATTATGTTACAAAATATAGATCCATAAATACATTGCACGATATTTCACTCAATTGGAAAGATGCTCTGGCACAGGAAAAAATCGATTCGCTTCCTTCGGGTTTTGATACCGTGAATTACGCAATTAATTATACCGTGCAGAATAATGCTTACGATGCAGAGAAACTTAATGCTGATGTTTCATCAAATAGTATTAATGAAGATTTCATCAGGTACTTATCGCATGATCCGTATATTAAAATAAGTTATGACCTGCTTAATGTAATGGCTAAATAAATTTTAGCGTTTACCAAGTAATTTTAAATAAATAAAATACTTTTATTTTATTTGCCGCAATTTTAAAACTGCACATCAAGCCAAAAACTCAATTCATGAAATTTGATTCAATCTTGCGTTGCCAAAAGCTCGCCATCGCTTTCTTCTTTTTAATAATTTCTTTAAAATTATATGCGCAAAATATAGATACAGATCCCGGCGCTTACATGACTGCTATTTCCAACGCACAAACAAATATGAATAAAACCTATCTCTCATACATGAGTGCAGTTGCACACAGCGGGCGGGCGAAAAAAGTTGAAAAGCTAAGGCAACAAACATTACAGAGTATCCAGGATTGCAAGTTTAAAATTTCTGATCTGCCTTATTTTAAACACGATAATTCACTACGGCAAAGCAGTATGAATTATGTTGATGTATGCTACAAGGTTTTTAATGATGATTATGCGCATCTCTTAAATATGGAAGATATTATCGAGCAATCTTTTGATGATATGCAATTATATATTTTGTTACAGGAAAAAACGAATGAAAAAGTTCACGATGCTGCTGATACAATGGAACAGGCTGAAAAATCTTTTGCCACAAAATATAATATTACGCTTATTGACAGTAAAGATGAAGTATCTGAAAACATGGAAACTATTGCAAAGATTAGTCATTACCGCGACCAGGTATATCTTATTTTTTATAAATGCAATTGGCAGGACGGACAAATTACTGATGCTATCAATGCAAAAAAATTAACGGGTTTGGAAGAAGCCAGGAATGCGCTTGATAATTATGCGAAAGAAGGATTGCTGGCGCTGGATAGCTTAAATAATTTCCAGGGAGATCGTTCACTTGCACAGGCATGTAAACAAACGTTGCAATTTTATCAAAAACTTGCAGAAAACGATATGCCTAAGGTTACAGATTTCTTTTTGAAAGAAGATAATTTTGATAAACTGAAAAAAGCAACTGATGCAAAACAAGGCAGTTTAAATAAACAGGATGTAGATGCGTATAATAAAGCTGTGAATGATTTTAATGCTGCTACTAACCAATATAACCAGCTTAATGCTAATATAAATACTCAGAGAAGCCAGGCTGTGGATAATTGGAACAACGCCGATAAACAATTTTTAGATGTTCATACGCCACATGTTAAATAATGAATGGTATCTATTAAAAAATCAATCAAAATATATTTTTCTTTTATTATATAAATAGTTTTTAGATTTAGGGTGTCGAATTTAATTGAACACCTACTAAAAAAACTTTATGAGACTACTTACATGTATTGCCGGCATTGCTGTAATAGCGGTTGCCTGTAATCAAAAAACTTCAACAACAACTGTTGCCAGGCCTGTGGCTGATGCTTTATCAGAAAACTTAAAAGGCAAAGTATCGCAATTGGAAACCGATACTTATCTTATTGACAGCGCAACCGGCGCAAAAGGAAAACTGGAAAGTAAGAGCATAGAAAAATATGATGACAGCGGCTATACTGTTTCTTACAGTAATTACACCGCGAACGACAGTGCAACAACGCTAACTACATATAACCGCGATGCGAACGGATATATTAGTGGTATTACCACAACTAAAAATGGTAATCCATTATCTTCTATGAAAATTGCTGTTGATAGCGTGGGTAAATATATATCGGCTACTTCGTTTGATTCAACCGGTAAGGAAGATGTATATTATGATGAAATTGCTTCGAATGATTTTGCGGAAGTGTTAGGTGCAAAAGGGCATCATCCTGATAGTACATTAAAGATGACATTCAACAATAACTTCGATAGTATTTATTATGTTGGCGGAGAAAGTAAAGACAGCGTTGGCAAGGTTACCTATTCATCAACTATAAAACTGAATGATAAAAAAGATCCTGAGCAAATGGATGAAACTAATGTTGCCAAAGATTCTACCACAAAAACCACCACTGCTTACACTTATAACACATTGGATAATACCGGTAACTGGACGCAACAAACCACCAGTGAAAATGGCAAACCTAAAAAGATTATTATTCGAATGATTACTTATAAGCAATAGAAGTTTAAATCAATTTTTCGGAAGCCTGTTGAGAATATTCAGCAGGCTTTTTTCTTTTCATAAAGCAGCTCATTAATTGCATTTACACATTCAATTCATTCATTTATATTTGAACACATAAAAAAATTTCCATGAAAAAATATTGCCTGGTACTTATAGCTATAATTTTTAGTTCAGCTATAATTAATGCACAGCAACAAACTTATCAGCAGGATGTAAAAATGGATGCTTACATAAAAAACCTGATGAGCAAAATGACGCTTGATGAGAAGATTGGACAGCTAAACTTAGTAACGCCCGGCGGCGCGGTTACAGGTTCTGTTGTAAGTACAGATGTGGACAGTAAAATTCGCAATGGTAATGTGGGTGGAATTTTTGGAATAAACGGCCCTGATCAAATTCGCCAGGCACAAGATATAGCAGTGAAAAATTCACGCTTGCATATTCCGTTATTTTTTGGGTTAGATGTTATTCATGGTCACAGAACAATCTTTCCAATTCCACTTGGCTTATCCTGTTCATGGGATATGCCGATGATTCAGCAAAGCGCACATATTGCTGCCACAGAAGCTGCGGCTGATGGATTGAATTGGGTGTATTCGCCAATGGTTGATATTGCCCGCGATCCGCGCTGGGGAAGGATTGCAGAAGGTGCTGGCGAAGATCCATATCTCGGTTCACAAATAGCTGCAGCAATGGTGCGCGGTTACCAAGGCAGTAATTTAAAAGCAGATGATGCCGTGATGGCTTGTGTAAAACATTATGCTTTATATGGTGCGGCAGAAGCCGGCCGCGATTATAATACGGTTGACATGAGCCGGCTAAGAATGTTTCAATATTATTTAGCACCATATAAAGCTGCAGTTGATGCAGGTGTGGGAAGTATAATGAGCTCATTTAATGAAGTGGATGGTATTCCCGCAACAGGCAATAAATTTTTACTTACGGATGTGTTGCGCAATATGTGGGGCTTTAAAGGTTTCGTGGTGAGTGATTATACATCGTTAAGTGAAATGACAAATCATGGTGAAGGCGATCTGCAACAGGTTTCTGCGCTGGCATTAAATGCGGGTTTGGATATGGATATGGTTGCTGAAGGATTTCTTAATACACTAAAAAAATCTTTGCAGGAAGGAAAGGTTACACAAAAACAAATTGATGATGCATGCAGAAGAATTCTGGAAGCAAAATATAAAATGGGTTTGTTTGATGATGCTTATCGCCATGATGATACACAACGTGCGGCAACATCTATTCTAACAGACAGTAACCGCATGGCTTCACGAAAATTTGCAGAGCATTCTTTTGTTTTATTAAAGAATGCGAACAACATTCTTCCATTAAAAAAATCAGGAACCATTGCATTAATTGGCCCGCTTGCTGACAATCAAAGAAACATGTTGGGTACCTGGAATATTCGTGGAGAATACAATGAAGATATTACGGTAATGCAGGGTTTAAAAAATATGGCTGGCAGCGATGTAAATATATTATATGCAAAAGGTGCAAACATCAGCGATGACTCAATGATCATTGCTAACGTAAACAATTTTACAAAGGAAATTGATATTGATTCCCGCACGCCACAGCAAATGATTGACGAAGCGGTTGCCACTGCAAACAAAGCAGATGTTGTGGTTGCATGTTTGGGCGAAGCGGCAGATTTTACAGGCGAAGCCAGCAGCATGAGCAACATCAGTTTGCAACAAAGCCAGGAAAATTTATTGAAAGCATTGATTGCAACAGGCAAACCTGTTGTTGTGGTTTTATTCAACGGCAGACCAATGACATTACTTTGGGAAGATGCGCATGTAAATGCCATGCTCGATGTTTGGTTTCCGGGAACAGAAGCTGGCAATGCTATTGCTGATGTATTGTTTGGCAGCTACAATCCATCAGGAAAAATAACGGCAACGTTTCCGCAGAATGTTGGGCAGATTCCAATTTATTATAATCATAAAAATACTGGCCGTCCATTAAATCCTGGTGACGGACATAAATTCAAATCAGATTATTTAGATGTAACCAATGAGCCATTGTATCCGTTTGGTTATGGATTGAGCTATACCAATTTTTCTTACGGCGATATTCGCTTAAGCAAAACAGAAGTTAGCGGAACAGAAAGTTTAACTGCAACGGTTACGGTAACCAACACCGGTAATCATGATGGCGAAGAAGTTGTACAAATGTATTTGCATGATAAAGTTGCAAGCATAACACCAGCCGTAAAAGAATTGAAAGGTTTTCAAAAAATATTTTTAAAGAAAGGCGAAAGCAAAGATGTTTTATTCAACATCAACCACAGCGATTTAATGTTTTATAACTCAGATATAAAATTGGTTGCAGAGCCCGGCGAATTTGATGTAATGATTGGAGGAAATTCGAGAGATGTAAAGAGTGCGGGTTTTGAATTGAAGTAAAAGATGCTGAATAGGATTTGGTTGGTAAGACACCAAAAAATAAAAAAACTAAACTTAGAAATGATTCTTTTACTAATTTTTCCGATACTTGAAATCTTGCTTTTCGCCGGACTTATTTATCTTATTTATATTCCATTTAAAATAAAATTATTAAAGTCTGGTAAGTTATCAAAAGATGGGAGCTACATAATAAACATGATTTATATTTTTCTAGTTTGTGCGGTAATCTTGTATGTCACTTTTTTCCCACGGTAATTCTTGCAATATTAAATTGGCCAAGCTTTTTTATTGAATTCGCAAAGCTTTCTTAACCTTATTACCTTAGTAATAATGATTGAAAAATTTGAGCCAACCTTATTACCTTATTTCCCACTTTAAAGTTTTTTGATAATGCTTTAAAAATTCATTGTATTCATCGGCAAAAGTTACTTTCTTATGATGCTCAGGTTGATTAAGTATATATTGGCAAACTTTATCTACATCAGATTTTGAAACAGAAAAAGCAGAAGCTGACTGTTGCCATTCAAAAACACCCTGGCTAAGCTTATTGTCGTTGATAAATTTCAAAGAACTATCAGCAACAATAGTCGCTATTGCTGCTTCGTGCAAAGCTGGCGAACGGGAAATGAGAAAATGAACGTGTTCAGGGTTAGCATAAATGCTATACAACTTTGAATAATTGTTTGAAATAATACCAGTAATATATTTTTCTATGCGTTCACGATGTTTTTCAATAATGTAAGGAATGCGGTTTTTTGTTATCAAAATAAAATGCGTATAAAGATTGCTATATTCAATTTTCATAACTAAAACTTTAATAAGGTAATAAGGTTTGTTTCGTTTGAGTTTTTAGTTACTAAGGTAATAAGGTTTTCTTCATGAATATAAGAGTCTTATCATAAATAAAAGTCCGGTAATAAAACGAGTTAGTTTTAGATGATTACATTCTTAAACCTTCGTATAATTTATTTTAAGTAAAGGCGAAAGCAAAGATGTTTTGTTCAACATCAACCACAGCGATTTAATGTTTTATAATTCAGATATAAAATTGGTTGCAGAGCCTGGCGAATTTGATGTGATGATTGGAGGAAATTCGAGAGATGTAAAGAGTGCGAGTTTTGAGTTGAAATAGTATTTATAAAGTATTTTAAACCTGTTAATCTTAAAGACCTATGGATATTTTTGCTGTCATTACCATGTAATCTATTAATCAGTTGGCGATGAGATATAATTGTTTTTATAATAAAACTAATTTTTTTAATTTGTGGAACAACTCAGTTGTTATAACATAATTATGAACCTCTTGTTTATAAACATTTCCTTTATTAAGTATTATTAATCCTGTTCTATTTAATCTTACTATTAATGATTCTGCTTCATTTTCAGAAATAGATAAATCAGAAGATATTTTTTGAATTAAAGTTTTATAATGTCCAATACTTTTACGAGGAAATGAGATTTCATTTATGGTTTCTATCTCAACAATTGTTTTAAGTATATAAAATTCTTGAAAGCTAAGATCGTCTAAAACTTTAATAAAATCTTCATAGCTATCATAGTCTTCATTAATCAAATCTGATTTTGAGTTTAGTAAAAGATGAGCAAAATATTGAATCTTTTCAGTTCGCTTACTTTGAACAACCGCATTTAATGTTATATAATATTTGTGAAGAAAGTCGTCATTTAAAATATCTTGTTCATTTAATGTAGTATTCCCCTTAGATATCTCATCGAAAAATTCTTTTAATCTTCTTTCCTTTTCTTTTGTATGAAATGATAATAAAATATTATCCGCGATACTCCCATGAGGTAAACTTTTAATTAATAATTGTAATAATTTATTATCGCTGTAATCGGTTAAAATGAAATGCAATTGGTCATTCATTATTATATAATCTTTTTAGAAACCATTTTGATTACCTCACTTACTCAAAAAATCTTCCAGTAAAGGAAACAGTTTTTCAGGTTCTTCCACCTGCGGGTTGTGGCCCGAATGTTCAAACATTACAAACTTTGCCTGCGGGCAATATTCTTTATATTTCTCCATCATTTCAGGCACCGCAACACGGTCATATCTTCCACCATAAATTAATACAGGCATTTTCAAATTTTTTAAATCCCTGCGGTAATCAAAATTTCCAATATCACTTCCTACAATAAAATCGCCGTCTTTACCTACCATTTGGTAATATAATTTTGAATTGAAAGCGTTTGGATATGGCTTCGCTACAGAACCGCGGTTTTTGAAATTATCAGGATTATATGCGTACAAAAAACCATACGAAACACGGCTATAAATTGCCTGGCAAATACTGTCGCTTGAAATATAACCCTGCTCGCGCAACGTCATCAACGTATCCCAAACTTCAGGATAATTTGTTTTTATTTCGTGGTTGCTGTTATCATCATTTGCCTGCCACATAATATAACTGTGAAACGTGTTGGCAAGAATTAAATGCTTTACATGTTCGCCATATTGCAACGCATAACCTTGTGCTACCAATCCGCCATAAGAATGACCAAGCACATTTATCATATCAAAATGCAAAGCTTTGCGTAATCCTTCAAGATCATCAATATCGCGCTGCAACGTATATTCTTTTACATCTTTGGCCGTGTCACTTTTTCCTCGTCCGAATGCATCAAAATAAACGATCATGTTATTGTTTGCAAGCGAATCAAATTTCCTGTAAGACAAATGTGTTCCGCCAGGCCCGCCCGGAATTATAAATAGCGGATCACCTTTTCCAACAACTACTACCCAAAGTTTTGCGCCATTAACGGTAATATATTTTCCGCCGGTATAACTATCAGGAAATGTTTGTGCATGTATATTAAATGCAAGCGCAAGAAATAAAAACTGCAATAAAATTTTTTTCATTTTTATTATTTAAAAGACCTTCCAATTTTTGAAAGTATAAGATCAAACTGCGTTTTGTTGTTATTAGGATAAGTTACGATTAATGTATGCGCCATGCCATTGCTTAAAAAACTTTTATGATAATTCACCGTTTTATTATCAGCATAACTTAAGCTATACACTGTGTCTTTAATTAACTTAGATGTAACGCCGCTGTTTGCAATTTCACTTATGTATTTGGTATTAAATGCTGTTTTATCCATTGGAGCGCTTTCTATGCGCAATGTAATAGCCTTATTGCTGGTGTTGGTAAATACATCAACATTTGCATCCTGCGAGGCAACAGGTAAAAAATAATCAGGCAATTCTAAATTGTAACCATGCTGGTTGTAAGAAACATAATTGCTTTGTGCATTTGATGTTGCTGAAAAAAATATCAATATTAAAAATAAAATGTATTTCATAAGATTTAGTTTTTTAAGAAACTACATTTTGTATAACGCAAAAACATGCCGGAAATTTCACACTTATACGCGTATATAAATTTTATTCCTGTCAAGAAAATAGCCAACAAGCCAGCAATACAACATATAACAAATAGCAAATAAAAATGCACCCGTATAAGCGCCGCTGAGAGAAAATATATTTTGATAAGACCATTCGGGTAATGGCGTTCCATTAATATTTATCATATAAAAAATACTAATGCTTAATTCAGACACTAAATAAATAAACAACGGGTTTTTACCAAACACTTCAAAAAACCAAACGCCTGTTCTTTTATTTAAAAAATCAATATAATACATTACGCAGGCAAGCAGCATACAATCTAAACCAACAGTGTGTAATACAAAACTGCTTGTCCATATTTTTTTGTTGATGGGAAAAACATAGTTCCAAAAGAAAGCGATTATAATTAGTATAAAACCTGCCATTAAAAGTTTGGAAATTCCTTCAAATGTTTTGCCGCTTTTCTGCACGTATTTTCCAACAAAATAACCAGCAACAATATTTCCTATAGATGGAAATGTACTCAGCAAACCTTCGGGATCAAACGGAAAACCTTCACCCATATATAAATGTTTTGTACCAATTAGCCATGTATCCAAACTCAATACAGCATTGGTATGTACATCAAGCGGATCTGGGCCACTACCAAAATGAATCATCACCGGCCAATATAAAATAAGAATAAGAATCGTTATAATAAGTGTTGTTTTTTCACCTAAAAAATATAACATCAGCGAAGCGAAACAATATGCCAAAGCAATGCGCTGCAACACACCAAAAATGCGTGTGTCGGCAATTGGGCTTAATATTAAATGATGCTGGTCATTATATTGAAAAAATGGAAACCAGTATAATAAATAACCGCATAAAAAAATAATTAATGTGCGTTTAAAAATTTTGCCGAGTACAGCGCCGGTACTCATTTCGCTCCATCGGCGCATAACAAAACTCATCGCATTCCCTACCACAAACATGAATGATGGAAATACAAGATCGGTTGGCGTAAAACCATTCCAGTGCGCATGTTTTAGCGGCGCAAATGTAGTATCGCCGTTGCCTGAAGTGTTTACAATTATCATGAAGCAAATCGTCATTCCTCTAAATACATCGAGCGCAAGAAAACGTTCTTTGGCAGTTGGTTGCATGGTAAATAATTTAATTTTTAAAGATAGAAGTTTGCATGTATAAAATAATTTTTAAAAGAATTTTTTAAATATGCTGATGAGTAAAGTAAGTACAACACTGATAATGATCATTGTGGTGATGGGGAAATAAAAACTGAAATTATCTTTTTCAATACGAATATCGCCGGGCAATTTGCCCAGCCAGTTTAGTTTATCGTGAAAAAAATAGATAAGTACGCCGATGATAATAATGATAACGCCTGCCATAATTATCCATTTACCGGTTTGTGTATTCATGCCGCAAATTTCTGATTAATCGGTTATACTTTTACTGCGCAAATATTGCTTATGTTTAAAAGAAAATGGATTAAATTTTTACTGGCAATCATTATTATTTTAGTTGTTGTTTATTTGGTTGGCCCGCATCCAAAAACGCCTGTGTATAATCAAACATTACCTGTTGTTCCATCAGCTTCATCTGCGCTTGAACATTATATTGACAGTAATGAATCATTGCACAAACTGAAAGCTGATAACGAAGCAAGAATTATTTGGGCAGATTCATCCAAAACAAAAACAGAATATGCCATAGTTTATCTGCATGGGTTTTCGGGCAGCTCGCAAGATGGAAAACCCATCAATACAAATATTGCAAAAGAGTTTGGTTGCAATTTATATGTAAGCCGATTGGCAGAACATGGAATTGATACCATTCAACCTATGATAAATTTTACGCCGGAGGAATATTGGGAAAGCGCGAAACAAGCATTGGAAGTAGGAGAGCAGTTAGGCAAAAAAATAATTTTAATGTCAACGTCAACAGGCGGCACATTAGCATTAAAGCTTGCAGCAGATTATCCGAAAGATGTGTATGCATTGATAATGATGTCGCCCAATATTGCCATTCACGATAACCGTTCTTTTCTTTTAAATAATCCATGGGGTTTGCAAATGGCGCGCATACTTACAGGCAGCCATTATGTAACTGCATCGGATAGTTCGGCGTTGTATAAACAATATTGGTATTATCAATATCCTTTGGAAGCAGCCACGCAATTGCAGGAATTGATTGAGACAACTATGACAAAACAAACATTCGAAAACGTAAAACAGCCAACGCTTGTGTTATATTATTATAAAGATGATGCGCACCAGGATGATGTAGTAAGCGTGCCTGCCATGCTAAATATGTTTGCGCAATTAGGCACACCAAAAAACCTTAAATGGAAACAGGCAATGCCCGATGTTGGCGATCATGTAATGGGCAGTTATATAACATCTAAAGACTTGCTTGAAGTGCAACAATCAATAGAAAAATTCATGGTTAAGATTTTAAAAATGAAACCTGCAGAATAAGAAAGAGGAATTTTTTGGTAACCAGCTAAAATCTTTGTGGCATCGTTCCTTGCGTCGCACACTTATACTAATGTTTTTCATGGCATCTGCAAAATACATTTCAAATTAAAAATACTTTGTTTTGTTCAATGTGTAAAGTTTACACATATTTGCTTTTTAAATTTTAGTTTGTTATATGAAAAAATTTCTACTCCCGCTGCTATTACTTTTTATTGTAAAAGCAAATGCACAATTACTTTCGTGGACTCCTGATTTTATCCAGGAAACTTCTACGCCAGTAACTATTACCATGAATGCAAACTATGGCAATCATGGATTATTAAATTACACGCCAACAACAGATGTATATGTGCACATTGGTGTAATAACCAATTTAAGCAATGGCCAATGGGCATACGTAAAGTTTACCTGGGGCTCAACAGACCCAAATGCACAATGCACCTACTTAGGAAACAACCAATGGAAATATACAATCACCGGCGGCTTGCGCAGTTACTTCGGTATAACAAATCAATCTGAAGTAATACAAAAAATTGCTATTCTTTTTCGTAACGGAAGCGGTTCGCTTAAACAGGCAAATACTGATGGCAGCGATATGTATATTCCTGTTTATGATAACGGTTTATATGCAAGAATTGATTTGCCTTACAAACAACCAACATATAATCCAATACCTGAACCAATCATAAAAAATATTGGTGATCCTTTATCAATAACAATGAAGGCAAGCAAAAGCAGCACACTAAATATTTTGTTTAATGGAACGCAGCTGGCAACAGGCAGCGGCACCAGTTTAAATGCGAATACAACTATAACAACAAGTGGCAATCAAACTATTGTTGCCAAAGCCGTAAACGGAACAACGGCAACAGATACCATAAAATTTACAGTTAACCAGTCTGTAACTGTTGCACCAATTCCTGCAGGCGATACAGATGGTATTAATTATGAAAAAGGCGATACATCTGTTGTGCTTGTTTTATATGCACCGCTAAAACAAAATATTTATGTTGAAGGAGACTTTAATAACTGGCAGGTTTCGCCAAATTATTTTATGAATGTTACGCCTGATAAGCAACGCTTCTGGGTCCGCATTCATGGCTTAACGCCGGGCACTGAATATGCTTATCAATATTTAATTGATGGCACATTAAAAGTTGCCGATTACAACTGCGAAAAAATTCTCGATCCCAATAATGATCAATATATTTCACCTGCAACTTATCCAAATTTAAAAGCATATCCAACCGGCAAAACAACAGGTATTGTAAGTGTGCTTCAAACAAAAAAACCAGTGTACACATGGCAGTTAAATAATTTTTCAAGGCCCAATAAACAAAACCTTGTGGTATATGAATTGTTGGTGCGCGATTATACAGCAGCAGGCAATTTTCAAACATTAATTGATACACTTAACTATTTACAAAAGCTTGGTGTAAATGCTATTGAAGTAATGCCTTTTAATGAGTTTGAAGGTAATAATAGTTGGGGCTATAATCCTGATTTTTACTTCGCGCCAGATAAAGCTTATGGGCCCGAAAATGTAGTAAAACAATTTGTTGATGAATGCCATAAACGCGGCATGGCAGTTATAATGGATATGGTTATGAATCATTCATTTGGTTCATCGCCTATGGTGCAAATGTATTTTGACAATACCTTAAATGTGCCTACAACTAATAGCCCGTGGTTTAATCAATATGCAAAACATGCTTATAATGTTGGTTATGATTTTCATCATGAAAGCGCTGCCACGCAGGATTTTGTACACCGCGTAATTAATTTCTGGCTTACTGATTATAAGGTAGATGGTTTTCGATGGGATCTTGCAAAAGGCTTCACTCAAAAACAAACCTGCGATGCAACCGGCAATAATTGTGATGTAACTGCATGGGGACATTACGATACCGGCCGTATAAACATTTGGGAAAAATATTATGGGTACATGCAAAATGCATCAGCCAATAGTTATTGCATTCTTGAAATGTTTGCAGATAATGATGAAGAAACCGTTGAAACCAATTACGGAATGATGGTGTGGGGAAATGAAAATTATAATTACAACCAGGCAACAATGGGTTATAATGATGGCTGGGATTTTAGCGGTGGCCTTTATAAAAACCTCGGGTTTACGCAACCAAATCTTGTTACTTACCAGGAAAGTCATGATGAAGAAAGGCTGATGTATAAGAATGAACAATATGGCGCAGCAAGTGGCAGTTACAATATAAAAAATGTTCCAACAGGTTTGGCAAGAAACGGAATGGCAACCGCATTTTGGGCGATGCAACCGGGGCCAAAAATGTTATGGCAATTTGGTGAATTGGGTTACGATCTTTCTATAAACCGTTGTGCAAACGGAACTATAAGTGATGCCTGCCGCACCGATCCAAAACCGCCACATTGGGAATACTTAACTGATCCGAACCGTAAGGCTTTGCATGATGTTTATGCCAATCTTATTCACTTAAAAACATATCCTGATTACAGCAGCACCTTCATTAATGGCGCAGTTGTTTATAATCTTTCTGACACTATAAAATGGGAAAGTATTTCAGGTGCTAATTTGCAGGTAATGGTAATGGGTAATTTTGGTGTGAATGCCAAAACAGCAACGGTAACATTTCCCTCAACCGGAAAATGGTATAGTTATTTAGGCAGTTCAACCATCAGTATTAGTTCTACTTCTTACGCAGTTACTATGCAACCCGGCGAATATTATGTGTACACGAATAAAGATGTAAAAGAAAAAGTTTTAGCTGTAAACTGGCTAAGCTTTACAGCGCAAAAAACAGATGCTCACAGCGTATTACTTAACTGGTCAGCAGAAAGCGATGGCAATAATGATCGGTTTGAAATTGAACGAAGCAATGATGGAATTTCATTTGCAAAAATTGCAACTATAAATGCAGTTGCAACCAGCGGAGCGCAACATTATTCTTATCCCGATAACAATCCATTAAACGGAATTAGTTATTACCGCATTAAACAAATTGATAAAGATGGCAGCTATCAATATTCATCTATTCAAAAAATAAATTTGGCTGATGCTGTTAAGCAATGGAACATCTATCCCAATCCTGCAAGAAATAATGCAACCATTGCTGCATTGGCAAATTATACAAAAGCAGATATTATTATAAGTGATGTAAGCGGCAAAATTATCTATCGCTTATCAGTAAATAATATAACTGTCAATCAGCAAATAATAATCCCTGTTCATCAGTTTGCAAAAGGCATTTATGTAATAAGAATATCAACAGAACAAAACACAGATACACAAAAACTAATTATTGAATAGCATTTAAAAAGCCATCACTTGTCGATGGCTTTTTCGTATATAAAACAAATTTATTGCAGCAGTACGTTTTTGCGTGCAATGCAGTTTACTAATATCTTTGACGCTCACATTATTTTTTAAAATTAAAACATGAAAAAAAATCTATTCTTTATTGTTGCGTGTTTTCTTACCGCTTCAGCATTCTCGCAAAACAATTACTGGAAGCCGGTTAATGTAAAAGATGCAGCTTCGTTTACCAAAGGAAAAGAACTGTTTACCGGTTCGTTTAAACCGGCAGTGTACAAATTATTCAGCCTGAATGAAAACGATTTTTCGGCGCTGTTAAAACAATCTCCGTACGAAAGCAATACACCGGCCGAACAATCAAAGTTTATTGTAAGCGTGCCGGTTGCTGATGGAACTACCGAACAGTTCCGCATTACAGAATCACCGGTAATGGAACCAAAACTACAGGCAAAATATCCTGAAATTAGAAGCTATCTTGGCCAGGGCGTTACAGATCCTTCATCTGTTATAAGATTCGATTTTTCGCCTTATGGTTTTCATGCAATTATCATTTCCCCAAAAAGAAGTACCATTTATATTAACCCGATAACTACTGCAAAAAATTTATATACTGTTTTTGACAGAAGTAATATTGCGCAGGAAAAACAGGTGTTTGATTGCAAACTTGATAAAGTGTTGAGCAGCCAGGTACAAGGCAGCGAAAATAATACTGCACTTTCCGATGGTAAGTTAAGAACCTATCGTTTTGCGGTTACAACCGGCGGCGAATTTTCGCAGCTTTTTTTAGATGGAACTGAAACTTCAGATGCGCAAAGAAAAGCAAAAGTACTTGCAGGATTAGTAACTGATCTAATAAGAACTGATGTGATTTATGAAGCAGATTTCGGCATTCATCTTAATTACGTAGATAACGAAGACACCATTATTTTTTTAAATGCAGCAACTGACCCTTTTCAAAGCAGTGCAATTGGATATTTTACCGGCAAATGGAACACACAGGCGCAACAAACAATTGATAAATATATAGGCACAGCAAATTATGATGTTGGCCATTTATTAATGGGTATTGCCACCGGCGGAAATGCAGGTTGCATAGGTTGTGTTTGTAATGCGCCAAATAAAGGTTCGGGCGCAACTGGTTTTAATACTGATCTAACAACCGATCCTTTTATTGTAGATTTCTGGGATCATGAAATTGGCCACCAGTTTGGTGCGAACCATACTTTTGATTATGGTTATGAAGGCACCGGTACGCAAATGGAACCCGGTAGCGGCTCAACCATTATGGGTTATGCCGGCACAACAGGCAGCACAGATATTCAACCACACAGCGATCCGTATTTTCATGGAATAAGCGTTCAGCAAATTGATACTTATATAACTTCTGGTACAGGAAGCACTTGTGGTGTATTAACGCCTGAGCGTGATAAATTGCCTTCAGCACATGCAGGTGCAGATTATATAATTCCAAAATCAACACCTTTTGTTTTAACTGCAAAAAGTACTGATGCCGATAATACAGATTCTTTAACTTATTGCTGGGAGCAGTTTGATAGTTTCGTTCCTGGATCTTCATATGAATTTCCTGAAGACACTTCAAGAACGGGCCCATTATTCAGATCTTATAATCCTTCCATTTCTAAAGAACGCACATTTCCTTTTTTAAATAGTATTTTAGATGGAACTAACGAGAATGAATGGGAAGTTTTGCCATCAGTAACCAGAACGCTTAATTTCAGGGTTACGGTTCGCGATAATCATCCCGGCGGCGGACGTACCAAAAGTGATGATATGATTGTACATGTTGCCGGTAACTCAGGCCCTTTTTCTGTAACTGTTCCAAACAATAAACAAAGCTGGCAGGCTGGCACAACGCACACAGTAAAATGGGATGTTGCCAACACCAATGTGGCGCCAATTAATTGCGCTAAAGTTAAAATATTGCTTTCATTAGATGGCGGACAAACGTTTGATATTGTTTTAAAGAAAAGCGCAATTAATGATGGAGCTGTGCAGGTTGTTTTACCAACGGGCATTTCTACTAACAAAGCAAGACTAAAAATAGAGGCGATTGGAAATATTTTCTTTGATATATCTGATGTTAATTTTAAAATAACTGCAGCTTCTTTTGCAGATGCATCTTCAAACGCTATTGCTGCAAATGCAAGCGTTACAAAAGTGCAGCCTAACCCTGCAAAAGGATATACGAATGTTGTTTTTGGCGCTTCTTATAACACCTGTAACCTTACATTAAACAGTGCTGATGGTAATGTTGTTTATAACAAAACACTTAATACTGTTATTAAAGGTGCTACTGAAAAAATTTCTTTGGCAGGTTTAAGCCAGGGAACTTATTTTCTTAGAATTGTAACAGAAAAAGGAACACAAACTGAAAAAATTATTGTTCAGTAATTTCAATTGTATTGAAAGAAAAAATGCCCTGCAATAAACAGGGCATTTTTTTTAATAATAATTATTATAAAAGTATTTCATTAAGGTTTTCATATATATTGATTGTATAAATAATTTTAATTATTGCATTCAATTAACGCTAATATTTTTTACTTACTATTTACTTGCCGATATTCGCGGTAACAATATTCCCCTGATTATGCGTCTTTCTTTTAATAACACAGAAACAGCATTTGCTTATAAAACAAATAAGGAATTGCAAGCCGGGCGTTTTCTTTTTGGCACTATGAATTATTCATGGTTTGCTGCTGTTGGCATACGGCTCACTCCTTTTTTAATGAAAACAGGTTTGCCCATTCATGGTGCCATCCGCAAAACAATTTTTAAACAATTTGTTGGTGGTGAAACGCTGGAACAAACTGCAAGAGTGGCAAAAAGATTAGGCGAATATAATGTGCAGGTTATTTTGGATTATGGCGTTGAAGCAAAAGAAGGAGAGGAGAATTTTGATAAAGCAAGAGACCAGTTTATTCATGTGATTGAATACGCGGCAACGCAGCCAAATATTCCATTAATTAGTGTAAAAATTACAGGTATTGCACGGTTTAATTTATTGGAAACTTTAAATTCTGCACCACGTTTACGCAGCGGCATACATGATCACGAAGCTGAAAACGCAGAATGGAACCGGGTGCGGGAACGCATGTATGATATTTGCGAAAAAGCTGCTGAAAAAAATGTGGGTGTTTTAATTGATGCAGAAGAAAGCTGGATTCAGGATCCGATTGACCGCCTTTCTGTTGAAATGATGGAAATATTTAACCGTGAAAAATGTATCGTGTACAATACCATACAACTTTACAGGCACGACAGGATGAGTTTTCTTAAAATGTACCACAACATTGCTAAACAAAGAGGTTTTTTGCTGGGTGTAAAAATTGTTCGTGGCGCTTACATGGAAAAAGAAAGAACGCGGGCTGCACAAAAAGGTTATCCATCGCCTATACAACAGGATAAATCTTTTACCGATGGCGATTTTAATTCAGCCGTTGAATATTGCATAGATAATATTAACGACATTGCCACAGTTATTGCCACGCATAATGAATACAGCAATCTTCACGCTGCCGAGTTGCTCGATTCAAAAGGAATTGAACACAATCATTCGCACATACATTTTTCGCAATTGTATGGCATGAGCGATAACATTACTTTTAATTTGGCAAAAGCCGGCTATTCTGTAAGTAAATATTTGCCATTTGGCCCAATACGCGATGTAATTCCTTACCTCATGCGCCGTGCCCAGGAAAACAGCAGCATGAACGGGCAAACCAGCCG
>JBDUEO010000006.1:0-21542 GCA_040002335.1 Parafilimonas sp.
TTGTAGCAGCGGTTGTTGGTTTGGTAATGGGCGGCATACAATCTTTAAGCCGTTCAACGTACGCTAAGATAATGCCCGAAACACGTGACACGGCTTCGTTCTTTAGTTTTTATGATGTTACAGAAAAGATAGCAATTGTAATTGGCATGTTTAGTTTTGGATTTGTGCAGGAACTTACAGGCAATATGCGCAACTCAATAATTGCATTGGTACTATTCTTTTTAATTGGATTGATATTTTTGTTTGCAACGCTGCAAAAGCAAAAACAAACTATGATTATTTAACTGATGCTTTTAATTTTGACTTATGAATATACATTCTATTGAAACAGGATTATTTAAATTGGATGGCGGCGCTATGTTTGGCGTAGTTCCAAAATCTATCTGGCAAAAATTAAATACACCGGATGAAAATAATTTATGCACGTGGGCAATGCGTTGTTTATTGATTGAAGATGGTGATAAATTAATTCTTATTGATAACGGAATTGGCAATAAACAAAGCGAAAAATTTTTTAGTCATTATTATTTACATGGAAATGATTCGCTTGATAAATCACTCTCAGCAAAAGGTTTTAGTAAAGATGATATAACGGATGTGTTTCTTACGCATTTGCACTTTGATCATTGTGGCGGAAGCATTGTTCGTGATGGAGAAAAATTAATTCCGGCTTTTAAAAATGCAACGTATTGGAGCAACCAGGAACATTGGAATTGGGCAACTTATCCAAACGACAGAGAGAAGGCTTCATTTTTAAAAGAAAATATTTTACCTATTAAGGAAAGTGGCCAATTAAAATTTATTGAAGTGGTGAATAACGAAGATGATAAGTTAAGTGAAACATCATTCACTGAAAATATTTCTATACGTTTTGTTAGTGGCCATACAGAAAAAATGATGTTGCCACAAATAAAATATAAAGATAAAACGATTGTTTATATGGCTGATCTGCTTCCATCAACCGCACATATTCCGTTGCCGTATGTAATGGCTTATGATATGCAGCCACTTAAAACATTAAATGAAAAAAAGTCTTTTTTAAAAGAAGCTGCAGATAACAACTATATTTTATTTTTTGAGCATGATGCACAACATGAATGCTGCACAGTACATCAAACAGAAAAAGGAATAAAAGAGAATGAGATTTTTATGTTGCGTGAGATATAATAAAAAATGTAAAAATATTTATTCGCATCGCGTTATTATTCTTTTACTCTTTCAACATAATCACCGCTTTTTGTATTAATGCGTATTAGTTCTCCTTCATTTACAAACAAAGGAACATTTACAGTTGCACCTGTTTCAACGGTTGCTTGTTTTAAAGTACGTGTTGCAGTATCGCCACGTAAGCCTGGTTCTGTATAGGTAACCCTTACCACAATTTTTTCAGGCAATTCAGCAACAATAGGTTGCTCGGTTTCTGTATTAGTACTTACCAATACCTGGCCGCCTTCTTTTAAAAATTGCGGTGCATCAATCATGGTTTCGGCTAGTGTAATTTGCTCAAAGGTTTCATTATCCATAAAGTTGTAGCCGCTATCATCTTTATACAAAAACTGGTAATCTTTTTTTTCTACGCGCACAGGAAAGATGCTTTCACCACTGTTCCAGGTTTTTTCAATCGTTCTGGCATTATCAACGCCTTTCAATTTTGCCCAAACTTTTGCTGCGGCACGGGCTGTCTTATTTTCGCCAAACTCAACTATTGAATATAAACTTCCGTCAAGTTTTAAAATCATGCCACGTGAAATATCTGATGTTGATGCCATACTTTGTTTTTGTGCTGGGCGGCAAAAGTATGGATTCAATTTTAAAAACAGAAACTATTGGCAACTCGAGACTTGTCCCGAAAATGAACCGGTTTCTGATTTTTTACTCAACAAGCTATTAAAAAAGCAAATTTCATTACTGGTTAAGAAATCTTCTGTATAGGGACCGTGGCCGCCTGTAGGATCAATATGAATTACTGCAGGTGCACCTAAATCTAAAACGCGTTGGTACAATGTTTCACTTCCATAAACATAAATGGTATTGGGGCAATAATATGCGTGCCCTTGTTTTGCAGGAATTACACTGTCTTCTCCCCCATTAAAATAAATTGTAGGAACCACGTTGGAAGATGTTATATAATCCGGATTCGGTAAGCAGCCCGAATTTGCTGCGATGCCAATAACGCTAAATGTATTTGTATAACTATTATCAGAATTATCTACTCCACCAAGCCTGGTTTCAACACCCGGAATAAGTTTATTAAAATCGCTTTGGGTAAGATAATAAGAATTTAAAATAGTTATTGCGCCAGCACTGTTGCCATCCAAAAGAATGCGCGAAGTGTCAATATTATATTTCGCTGCGTTTGCAACCATATAGCGCATTGCTGCTTTTGCATCTTGAACAGACATATATACGGCCTCCTGTATTATCGTACTATCAACAGAACATGGATCTGTTGTATTGGCATCAATAGATGAATCGAGACGATAATCAATTGAAACGCCCACAAAACCTGATTCCGCAAATGTTGTTAATGCATTAGCGGCACTTATTTTATCTCCGGCAGTAAAGCCGCCACCATGCACAAAAAATATAAAAGGAAATTTATCTGAAGCGGTTGCATTTGCAGGAATATATATATCTAATGCAAGATTAACCATGTTGCCTTGCATGTCTTTGGCAGCTCCATATTGTAAATTACTTACAACTTTTACATCTGGATTACCACCTCCATTTCCATTGCCCACACCTCTGGTTGTTAAAGTATTATTTTTTGAGCAGGAAAAAAATAAAAATATCAGTGTTAAAACAAAAAAGGATCTTAAAGAATAATGTTGGAGCGTTTTCATGTTTTACAAATTTGCCTGTTTATGATAAAATTTTGCAAACAAGGTTTAATGCTTTAATCAAACCAAATTCAAAAGCCATACCAGTTAAGAATGGTTATTGTTGCCATACACTAAATTGTTGTTATGTTTGAACGCATACTTTTTATATATGAAACAGAAGGCCATACACAAGGCAATGGAAAATTTTTTAAACGGAGAAGTTGTTTTAATTGATAAACCATTAGAATGGACATCTTTTGATGCAGTAAAAAAGATTAGAACTTTAACAGGAATTTCTAAAGTTGGTCATGCAGGAACATTAGATCCGCTGGCTACAGGTTTATTAATTATTTGTACTGGAAATTTTACCAAAAAAATTTCAGAATACATGGGTATGGAAAAAGAATACACCGGTTCTTTTACGCTTGGTGCAACCACTGCAACGTATGACCTTGAAAGGGAACCTGCAAATTTTAAAGATATCAGCCATGTTTCAAATGAGGATATTTATGATACCACTAAAAATTTTATCGGCGAAATTTTTCAAACACCACCAATTCATTCAGCCATAAAACAAGATGGAAAACCTGTTTACTTGCTTGCAAGAAAAGGAAAAGAGGTAATACTTGAACCAAGAAAAATAATCATCAGCTTGTTCAAGATAACCAAAATAATATTGCCTGAAATTGAATTTAAAGTTGTGTGCTCAACTGGAACTTACATTCGCAGCCTTGCAAATGATTTTGGAAATGTATTAGGAACAGGCGCTTATTTAAGCCGTTTAAGAAGAACAAAAATTGGAAATTTTTCAGTTGATAATGCTTTATCGCCGCAACAGTTTGAAGAAAAAATAATACGCATGAAAGGTTTATCAGAAAGGCAAACCAATACCTAACTGAACAGCATAATTATTTCTTTTGGCAGTAGTAATATTATCCAGTTCATGGTTACGCCATGTAAAATTTGCTACGTCAAGCCAGCCGTTATTTGACAGACGTGCAGGATCTTTTAATTTTATTCCCATATCAATTCTAATTAAGAAATAATTAAAATCAAACCGAAGGCCTGTTCCTACACCAAGAGCAATGTCTTTTCCAAGCCTGTTAATATCAAAATTTCCATCCGGGTTTTTTGGATCTTTCCGCACGTTCCAGATATTACCTGCATCGGCAAACAAAGCACCGTTTATGTTAACGCTCGTAAAATGAGCAATTGGGTAACGGTATTCTAAATTTGCCTCAAGCTGCATATCTCCATACCTGTCAGTAAATGTTGTTGAAGTATCGCTTAATAAAGAAGAGCCTAAACCTAATTGTCTTAAACCCCAGGCGCGCATACTGTTTGGGCCGCCGGCGATAAACTGTTTATAAAATGGAAGTGTAGTACCAAGACTTTGTGATACAGAATAATTGTAACCAATGCCTGCAAATGCGCGCATGGCAACCGTAGTTTTATGGAGTATAATTGTTTTTCTAAATTCAGCTTCAACTTTAATAAACTGGTATATTCTATCGTCAATTTTGTTTAAGCCAGGTATGCATAATTCACTTAAAAACCGTGCATAATTGGTAACGTTTTGCTTTCCATTATAAGTTATAATCAAGCTTCCGGTGGCGCTTATAATGCTGCCGGTATTAAATGAATTTCTTAAAAGCGGGTTGCTGTTAAAAGCATCTGTTAACTGCGGTAATGTATCTAAAGAATATAGTTCAATATTAGGAAAGCGAAACTGCCAAACTTTGTTTTTTATTTTCCAGTCGTAACCATAATCAGCAACATACGATCGTAACCTGAAAAAATTTTGTCTGTCTGCATAAGAGGCATTTGCGCTTATTATCGTTCGTCCAAAATCTAATTTTCCGGGCTTTTTTATTCTAAAAGGAATAAAAGGTTTTGGAAAACTATATGTCTGCCCAACTGAAAACTGGAAAGCCTGCAATAATGAATTTGTTGTTGTTTGGTTTAAGCCAAGTTCAACGCCATTGGTTAAACTTGTTGAAGACTGTACCGCATGCCGCCAAACATTTCTGTTTCTATAGGTGATATTTAAGGCCAATCCAAAAAAATTGGAAGAGGTTAAAACATCTCCTGTATTACGGCTTGCTTCAAGATTGTACGTTATGTTTTGTTTCCTGTCGGGATATAAAAAATAATAAATATCCAGCGAGTCTCCACGTGTTAAAATTCTTGCATCTACCTGTTTCCATGCACCAATTTGCCCAAGCGTATTTTGTATTTTATAAAACACATCATCATTATATAAATGCCCGGCGCGCATGTAATTGAATTGCCTGAAAATTTTTGGGTTAAACGTATTTTGCCTGAAGTAAACTGAATAATTTTTGTTGATGCGTTTTTTATATTCCTCAGGATGTTGTAAAATACTGTCAGGAAATTCTGCGAAACGTGTTTCAGGATAGTAAGAAATATTACCTATATAGAATTTTTTTAAAAAAGAAGTATCAGTAACTATTGTTGAAGTATCTGCAAATCTTCGCTGCCGCACCGTTACAGTTGCAGTGGGATTATCTTGTTTTTTTTGTTGTGCCTGTTGTAAAATCTGCACCTGCTCAAAAGGGTCTACTGTAAGTTTTAATAAAGTTGTATTTGCCGTATCTACAACAGCAGCAAGGTTATCGCGATGAATAAGATAATAACCTTTGTCCCGGTATAATGCAATCAGCCGGTCTAATTCAGCAGCAATTACCTCTTTTGAATAAGGCGTTTTTCCAGGTTCAATTTTACTTGTTTTGCGGTTGTTTTTTGTTATGCGCATTAATGCCGCATCATTAAGATCATATCCAAACGAATCTATTATCACGCGTTTGCCAACATCAATATTCATTACAATTGTTGCTCTGTATTGTGGCAACTGTTTGCTTTTATAAAATGTATCAATATAAAAAGTGTCGTTTAAAACAGCATCAAAATAGCCTTGTGAAAACAGAAAACTGTTCATAAAGCCGTGTGTTGTACTTATGTTTGTTGTATCAAAAACCGGCGGATTTTTTAAAGAATATAAAATACCAAATTTTTGAACTCTTCTTGCATACAAACTATCAGCCCAATAATTTACAAGGTTTTCCTGCAATCTTGTTTCTTCATCTTTACCTATGTTTCCGTTAAGGTTTATTTTATTATTGTAAACAAAGGGTGTATCGGCAGGATAGTTTCTAACCCTTACTCTATTTACAAAAAGAAATTTTTGATCTGTACACGAACACAATAAAAAAATATAGCAAAGAATAATTACTGTTAGTGAAAATTTGTTAACGTTCAAAATCATAAAGAATGCTCAGCAGGAATGAGGTCAAATATATTCAAAGTTTACGCCACAAAAAAAACCGTAACCAGGAAAATCTTTTTATTGCAGAAGGCACCAAAATTATTTCAGAATTAATTGATGCAAATTTTGATGTAAAAAAAATATACGCTGTAAAAGAATGGATTGATCTTAATGCAGGAATTAAAAATATAATTGATGTTAGCGACGATGAATTAAAAAAAATTTCCGGGTTTGAAACACCGAACAAAGTTGTTGCAGTTGTTGAAAAAAGAAATGCCATAACCTCGCCCGTTTTAAAAAATAAAATCACGTTATTGCTTGATGGCATTCAGGATCCGGGAAACCTTGGCACTATTATAAGAACTGCAGACTGGTTTGGTATTGAAAATATTATTGCATCGGTTGATACTACTGATGTATATAATCCTAAAGTTGTTCAGGCAACTATGGGGAGTATTGTTAGGGTGAATGTTTTTTATACTGACCTGAAAGTATTTCTATCAACCAATAATATTATGGTTTATGCTGCTGTTTTAGATGGAGAAAATATTTCAGCAATCCCCGCTACAAATGAATGCATTTTGATTATTGGCAACGAATCTAAAGGCATAAGAAAACATATTCAGCCATACATTCAAAAAAAGGTATCTGTACAAAAAACAGGCAATGCAGAATCGCTGAACGCTGCCGTTGCAACCGGAATTATTTTGTTTAAGCTGGTGGAAAAAAATTAGGCTCTTCCCATTTGTTTCAAAAAAGAAACGTGAGAAATTATAGCCTGATACAGGCGCGGGTATTCAATATAAACAATACCATATTCTTTACATGCCTGTTGTATAATCTTGCTGATTTTTGGATAATGTATATGAGAGATTTTTGGAAAAAGATGATGTTCTATCTGAAAATTTAATCCGCCAACAAACCACGAGATCACCCTGCTTTTTGTAGCAAAATTAGCAGTTGTTTTCAACTGGTGTATAGCCCATTCGTCTTCCATTTTTCCAGATGCTTCATCAGGCATTGGAAAGTGTGTATGTTCAACTGTGTGTGCAAGTTGAAATACGATACTTAAAATAAACCCTGCAACGAGCGTCATAATCAGGTAACCAATAATTGTGTCTACAACACCAACCGTTATCATTGGAAGCACTACAAAAATACCAACACTTAAAATTTTATATAGCCAGAAATAAAAGTGATCTTTTGGAGCCATTTTCTTTATGGGCATTTCGCCAATTTTGCGGGAAAAATATTTCTTATAATCAGAAAAAAATATCCAGTAAATATATAACCAGCAATAAAAAAACCAGAAATACCAATGTTGAAAACGATGAAATTTATATTTTTTTTGCGTTGAAGCCATTCTTAAAAAAGGTCTTGCATCAATATCATCGTCCACACCATCAATATTGGTATATGCGTGGTGAATAATATTATGCTTCATATTCCACATAAAATGACTTCCACCTAAAACATCTAAAGTAACTGCCGCCATTTTATTTAAAATAGGGCTTTTACTAAAGCTGCCATGCGCACCATCATGCATAATGTTAAAACCGATTGATGCAACAGTTGTCCCCAGTAAAACGCATTCTATAATTGCCCAAACTGCAGAAGGTGTAAAAAATACTAAATGAATATACAAACCAATTAATACGGCAATTAAGATGCATGCTTTACTCCAAAGTTTGTAGTTGCCGGTAGTTGATTTGCCGGTAGTTTCAAAATAGTTAGAAATTCTTTTCTTTAACTCGGTGTGAAAGGAAGGTTTTAACTGTACAAATTTTGGAATGTTATTCATTACTTGTGGCGGTGCTTAAATAAGTGAGCAAAAGTATGAATTTATCCTTTAATGTTATTGTAATTGTTTATTAAGAAATAGATAATTTTTGTTTAATACAGTCCCATTTACGTCTAGATACTGGAATAGTTGATCCATCATGCATTTTAATTTCATGCTCTTTTGAAAAAGAACTGATGTATTCTGAATTAATTAAATGCGCCCGGTGTACACGCAAAAAATTTTGTTCTGTTAACAGTTCATCATACTCTTTAAGTGTGTGTGATGTGAGCAATGGTTTCTTATCTTTCAAAATAAATCTTGTGTAATTACCCACGGCTTCGCAGCGTATAATTTCGTTGCAATAATAAAAAAAAGTACCATCGGCAGTGGCAAGTGCAAGCCGGTATTTGGAAGATGTTTCTGGAAGATTTAAATTATAATTAAGATTTTCATATAGCTTTCTATGCTGCTGGCTATTGCCTTGTTTTTGCAGAAATCTTTGCACTGCTGCTTTTAACTCATCTGTATCAATTGGTTTTAATAAGTAATCAAGCGCGCTGTATTTTATAGCTTTAATTGCGTAGTGATCGTATGCTGTGATAAAAATAATTTCAAATGAATGATCGGGAAAATGTTCCAGCAACTGAAAGCCGTTAATTAAAGGCATTTCAATATCTAAAAACACAATTTTTGGCTTAAGTTTATTAATGGCATTAATGCCTGCAGAAGCGCCGATGGCTGTATAAATTTCGTTTACTTCAATAATGTATTTTTCAAGAAGCAACTTTATAACGTTTGCTGCGCTTTCTTCATCATCAATTATTAAAGCTCTTATCACAAACAGTAACCTTTAAGTTGCTATCAAAGGTAATTGTATTTCTACACAAGTGCCTTTGGCATTGTGATGATCATCATAAAGATCATGAATGAGAAATCTTGCATACTCGTGTTGCGTTCTGTTTATTATGGCAAATCTTTGTTCCATAAGCGAAATACCTTTGGAAAGATGTTTTGCAGTATCTGCTTTAAGCTTTTCTGATTCCTTTCTTCCAATTCCATTATCAATAATATAAAAGCATAAAAGATCGTGTTTAATAACGCCGTTGATGCTAAGTTTTCTGTCGCTGCTTTTATTTACAAGCCCATGCCAGATTGCATTTTCTGCAAATGGTTGCAGGAACAAGGCAGGCACCAATAATTCTTCAGAAATAATTTCCTCGTCCATATCAATCACAAACTCAAAATTATTTTTCAGCCGCACTTTTTCCAGTTGCAGATATAAAGTCAATATTTGAAGTTCTTTATCTAATGAAATAGTTTCTTCATCAGAATAATTTAATACCATTCTTAAAAGCCGGGATAGTTTTGTAAGATAGCTGTTGGCATCATCAATTCTGCCCGTAAGCATACATTCTTGTATTGAGCTCATGCAGTTAAAAATAAAATGCGGGTTCATTTGCGCACGCAATGCTTTTAGTTCGAGCAATGCATTAATGCGGATGATTTCTTCTTTTTGTTCATGAAGCTTTTGATTTAGCTCTTTTAAATTTTGTATGTTTTTTATTTTTGAATGCCTGTTTTTATACAAAGCATATAATAAAGCTGCAGCCACAACTAAAGCTGCTGTAGTGGCAATAAGCCATTCCCTGTTACGCTCCAGCTGTAATGATGCGGCTAGGTTTTGTGTTTTTAATTGTTGATTTTCTGTTTCTTTTCTTTCGGTTTCAAATTCAGTTTGCAGCTTGAGAAGCTGGTCTTGCTTCTTCTGTGTAAAAAGGCTGTCTTTAATTTTATTAGAACTATCAAGCAGTATATAGGCATTTTTATAATCGTCTTTTGTATGATAAACATCAGACAAACCTAAAAGCACAGATTGTTGCAGGTTTTTATCAGGGGCATTAATAGCCAACTGTAAAGCAATTTTATAATTAGCTATGGCTTTATCAGTATTATTTAGCTGGTTGTAAATTTCTGCAAGCCCGCTGTAGGCGTAACCCATATCTGTTTTTGCATTTATTTTCCGGTAATAGTTTTCGGCTATCAGCATATTTTTTAAAGCTACCTGGTATTGCCTTTTGTTTTGATACGCAATTGCAATATTTTCATAAGCATTACCGGTGCGGTAAATATCATCATGCTTTAAAAAAACAGGAATTAATTTTTTATAGTAATATAAAGCTGTATCATAGTTTCCTTCAAACTGGTAAGTATTTGCAATGCTTGAAAGCGCCTGAGCCATATATAAATCATCGCCCGCCTTTTTGTGAATATCGTAGGCTTGTTGAAAATAACTACGCGCTTTTACAGGATCTTTTTCAAGGTTATAAATTCTGCCTATGCTAAATAGCATTTCTGCAGCACGTGGCTGATCATGCGTTTGCTGAAAATTATTAAACGCTTTTGTAAAATAAGACAATGCAAGCGGGTAATTGCTTTCGTTTAGATATACACTGCCAAGATTAGCCAGCGGTACTCCAATTGAATTTTTATCTCCAATTTTAGTAAATTGTTTTAGTGCTGTAGTTAAATATTTTTCAGCCAGAATATTATTGCCATTGCAACTGTAAGCCCAGCCAAGTACATTGTTTGCATTGGCAATACATTGTGCATTATTTGTTGCAATTGATAATTTCATTGATTCATTACCGTAGAAAATTGCAGAATCGGCATTAAGCGTACAATAACTAAAACATAACCGGCTATAAACAAATGCGCGTGTTGTATCATCTTTTGCCTGCGATAATTGTTTAAAAAGTGGCGTTATATCTGCAGCATCCTGGGCATGAGCGGTATGGAAAAACGCTGGTAGAAATAATATTAGAATTAGCCTGGCCTTCATTTCACAAAACTAATTGTTGCAAAGCGCTTGCGTCAAACCGTTTACTCATTTTCAACAACCATTCAGTAAATGTTCGTTTTGCAAACTTAAAAATTTACCATTCACTAATTCATCTTCACCATTTAATAACTGGTTTTCGCAATTGAAATCTTATTGTATAATATTAATTTAATAAACTTTTAATGAAGAGCGCCACCACTAATATTTTCTGAAATAAATAAAAAAAATTGTTACCAAAAGTGTATTAAGAACGATTAAAGTTGCGGACAATTTGCTGCATTAAACAATAGATATTTTCATGAACCTATTTTTAATTTACAACTGAAGTTCTTGTTTTAAACAAACAATAAATTATTAAAATTTTTATGGGGGTTATGCTTAAGCCGTTCAAGAAATTGAGCGGCTTTTTTTGTAATTATATTACAGTAAGCTGATAAAAATCATCGGCCACAAAATATTTATTAGCAAGTTGATGCAATTCTTTTGCTGTAATACTTTTTATAGATGAAATGCTATCAGAAAAATAATTTTCACTCAAATTATTGAGAATATAATTTTTCCAGCGCGATATTGTTTGAAAAGGCCCATCAAGATCGCCAAGAATACTTCCAACCATATAATTACGCACAAGATGCAGTTCTTCTTCACCAACAGGTTCATCGCACAAGCGCTTCATTTCTTTAAATATCTCTGTTACAGTTGCCTCACATACATCACGACCTGCTTCTGTTGAAATCATCCATGCACTTTCATGTGTGTGGTTTTGAAGATAACTGTGAATACCGTACGTATAACCTTTATCTTCTCTTATATTACTCATTAATCTTGAACCAAAGTACCCACCAAAAATATTGTTAAGCACCTGCACTTTTATAAAATCCGGATGATGGCGGTTAGGGAAATGTCTTGCTATTCGTACCGCGCCCTGCACGCCATTTTCATCATTTATAATAACATGATTTTTTTTACTTTCAGGATTTGTATTGTAGTTAATTATTTCTGCTGATGGCTTGTTGCACAACAACGAACCAAAATTTGTATTGAGTATTTTTTCAAGATCATTTGGCAGGTTGCCCGCCACAAATAATATACACTTCCCATTAATATAGTAATCATCATAAAAATGAATAAGCTTGTTGCGTTCAAGATTATCATAATCCATTGTAGATGCATATTTGCCATACGGATGTGAAAAACCAAAAAGATATTCATCTATTAAACGGTTGGCAACAAAATCACACTTCTTAAGATTTACTTCAAGGCTTTGTTTTTGATTTTGCTTATAAATGGATAGCTCTTCTTCAGGAAAAATACTTTCAGTAAATAATTCATTTACTACAGGTAATAATTGTGGCAAATGTTTGCTTAAACAATGCAGCTTTACAGATGCAGTTTCGTTGTAGCAATTGCGGTTAAGATAAGCGCCGTAAAATTCAAAAAATTCATTTATAGCAAAAGCTGTTTTATGCTTTGTTCCGTTTTTAAGAAGATAATTTGCGGATGCAGCCGTCATATTATTTTCTTCATAAGCGTTGCCTGCAAAAAATACCCATTCTACAAATGCCACTTCTTGTTCGGGTGCACGCATTGCATAAACACCAATTCCATTATCAAGTGTAAAATATTCATAAGGCTTTAAATGAAGAGCAAAGTCTGTTGCATCAATTATCTTAGGTTGTACTTTTCTGTTCAGCATAATTTTTTTTCAGGAGGGCAAATGTAATTCAATGCCGCATACAATTGTTTTGTTAGATGAACAGTTGCAAGGTTAAAATATTTTTTTGCTTTATTTGCTAATATGGAACCGGAAATCAGGGAATTCTTCAGGCGCGTATTGTTAAGCATTTGCCTGCTGATTATTTGGATGGCGGTAAATATGGTTGCCGGCGTAAAATTTAGCCTTGCTTTTTATGAAGATAAAATACAATGGTACAATATTGTATTTTATATATGGGTAATTGCAAGTTTAGCTGCAGCAATTTTTGCTTATAGAAAAATATGGAAAGATACTATAGAGCATTTAAAAGATTAGCTGCGCTGAAGTATTAAACTAAAATTTTGTAAAGAGATTTACCAAAATAATGGCCATTCACTATTCATTTGCTAATGCAAGAATTGCTTCAAAAATTTCTTCTGCATTTGGCTTGCTGAAATAATCGCCATCACTTCCATAAGCAGGCCGGTGTGCTTTTGAGGTAACAGTTTTTGGTGCAGCATCAAGAAAGCGATAACCCTGCTGCTCTTCCATTACCTTATTAAACATATAAGCAGTTGCGCCGCCGGGCACATCTTCATCAATAAAAATAATACGGCTTGTTTTTTTAAGCGAGTTTACAATTGTATGTTCAACATCAAAAGGCAATAATGTTTGCACATCAATTACTTCGCAGTGAATATTTTCTTTTTCAAGTCGGTTAACGGCTTCCATAATTATACGAAGAATAGAACCATACGAAACAATGGTAATATCATTTCCTTCTTTTATTATTTCCGGAATACCCATTGGCACTCTGTACTCAAGCAGGTTGGTGGGAAGTTTTTCCTTTAAGCGATAACCGTTCAGGCATTCTATTACAATTGCAGCATCGTTACTGCTTAATAAAGTATTATACATGCCTGCAGCCTGCACCATATTTCGCGGCACACAAACATACATGCCACGCAGGGCATTAATAATCATTCCCAAAGGCGAACCGCTGTGCCATATACCTTCAAGCCTGTGGCCACGCGTACGCACAATAAGCGGGCAACTTTGCAAACCTTTTGTTCTGTATTGTATGGTTGAAGCATCATCTGTTAATGGCTGCAAACCGTACACTAAATAATCAAGATATTGAATTTCTGCAATGGGACGAAGGCCTCTTAAAGCAAGCCCGATACCTTGACCCATAATAGTTAATTCGCGTATGCCGGTATCAAACACTCTTGTATTACCATGCTTTAATTGCAAGCCGGCAAATGCCTGGTTAACATCGCCAATCATTCCCACATCTTCACCAAAAGCAACAACTTTTGCATTAGATGAAAGCAATGCATCAAAATATTTATTTAATATTTCATAACCATTTTGAAGTGGCGCGTCATTATCAAACTGCGGTTTAATTTCTTTTACACGCAAAGCACTTTTTGCATTATTGCTGTAAGTATAAGTGTTGTATAAAGAATTATTTGAAGATTTTAATTCATTGTAATATTCTTCAATTGCTTCATGACCGGGAAAGTTCTTTGTTGCATTCACAGCTACAAATAAAGTTTTCAATACATCTTTTCGCAATGGTTCAGTATTTAATTCCAATTGCCTGGCCGACTGTTGCAAATCATTATATACTGACATATCATTCACCATTGCAGACCTTATTAAATCAACTGCTTTTTTCGCCTGGTCTTTTATAGGCTGTATGTAATCTTTCCACGCAGCATTGCGGCTTTGTATTACGGTTTGCTTGCAGGAATTTTCCAGCCCAATTAATTCTTCGTTTGTGGCAATATTATTTTCTATAAGCCAATCGCGCATTTTCTTTAAACAATCCCATTCGTGTTCCCATTCCAAACGTTCAGGCGTTTTATAACGCTCATGGCTGCCTGATGTAGAATGGCCTTGCGGCTGCGTTAATTCTTCAACATGAAAAACAGCAGGTACATGCGTGTCACGTACTTTTTGTAATCCGCTTTCAAATATTTCGCACATGCCTGCATAATCCCAGCCTTTTACAGTATAAATATCAATACCATTTGTGTCTGGCTTTTTTTGGAACCCTTTTAATACAGCGGATATTGAACCTTTTGTTGTTTGATATTCTTTAGCCACTGAAATACCATAGCCATCATCCCACACAAAAACTGCCAGCGGAATTTGCATAACGCCTGCAGCATTTATGGTTTCCCAAAAATGCCCTTCAGAAGTTGATGCATCGCCAATTGTGGTAATACAAATTTCGTTTCCGTTATTTGAAAGATGCGTAAGCGGTTTTAAAACTTCGCTGTTACGAAATAATTTTGATGCGAATGCGAGGCCAATACTGCGCGGCATTTGAGATGCTGTTGGTGCCATATCTGCCGCTACATTTTTTTGTTCGGTTAAATTTTTCCATTCGCCATTTTCATCTGTATTGGCAGTGGCGTAATGGCTTACCATTTGCCTGCCGGCACTAAACGGTTCGTGCTGCTGGTTTGGGTCTGCATACAGTTGCGCAAAAAATTGCTGAATGGTTCCAATGCCTGCAGCAAACATCCAGGTTTGATCACGATAATAACCAGAACGAAAATCGCCAGGCTGAAAAAATTTTGCAAGTGCTACCTGCGCCACTTCTTTTCCATCACCAAAAATGCCAAATTTAGCTTTGCCGGTTAGCACTTCTCTTCTGCCATAAATACTTGTTTCGCGGCTTTCAAATGCTATACGATAATCGTTAAGCACTTCATTCCTGAAACCTTCATAAGAAAGCATTTCATCTGAAACTGTGGATGCAGCAAAATTTTCCATAAGGCAAATGTAAGTGTTGCGAAAATAATGTTTGCAGAGAAGGAAATTTTCGCCTTTTACTTGTTCGGCTGCCGGCGCGAAAGTGAATCTGCAGTTGCTGGTGCTTTAAAATAAATATCGTTGTTGCTTTGGCCAAACATTTTATCAAAATCTTTTGAGTAAGAAATACTTACTCCTTGTCTTGAAACACGCCCAAGCGTTCCGGTATTGCTGGCGCCAAGGCTGCTGTGATTAAAAATAATAGCGCGTAACTTTCTATCTTTTGATAAAATAATCTGAACAGAAATATCCGGCAGCCACTGAAAGTTTGTGTTTGATGTGGCAACGGCTGCGCCACTTACATTAAAATCAAGATCGCCGCCAAAGGTTACAATTACTTTATTATTGAACAGGCTTTTATTTACTTTTAATTCTACCGCTGTTCTGTCTAATGTGCTTCCTGAATTACTCGTGAGGCTATTGCTGCTATATGTTTTTGCACCCACATCAAACTGCAGGCTTTTATCGCCTGTAAGTTTGAACAGCAGGTCAGAAACTGCATTGTTTAAAACGCTTGCAATTTTTTGAGATATTGTATTAATGCCGGTTGATTGAACGAAAGTTTGGCTTCCGGAAATTTCACCATAAGGCGAAAATGAGCCAAACACAATTAACCATGTTACCTGTTTCAGCATTTCATTTTCATCGCTTTCCATTTTTGCAAGCAAGCGGTTAAAATTATCATTGCTTCTTATAGCGCTGCCTTCAGGAAAATCAAGTTTAAAATTAATTTGCGGCTGGCTTAGCTTGCCTACAAGATCAGCAATTACATACACATCACCACGATAACCGGAGATATTGGCATCAAGGGAAATACCTGATGAGCTTGTAAGATCGCTTAGCGTAACATTCTTTGCTGTATATCTTGCTGTAATGTTTATAGTAGCATTGAAAGGGTCGCCACTCCATTCAATAAAACTGTTTTGTTCAGGCAATAATTCAAATGGTTTTTTTACCAGTGATTGAAAATTGAAATTATAATTTCCCTGCTCAATATTATAACGTCCATTCATGGTAACATCGCCAAGCGCAGGCACATTTATTCTAAGCCTGCCATTACCGGTTGCTTCAATTATATCACCGGTTAATTCATCTAAAATAACAGAAACAGTAACTTTATTATTTGCAGTAAGATCAAGATCTATATTAAGATTGCTTGTTGGCGCCTCAATATCATTTTGCAACTGTTCGCCATATTGTTTAAAAATAATAAAGTCTGCATCAGCACTTTTTTTGCTGGTATTTGTTTGAATATAAAAATGAGAAACATCTGCAGGTTCGCCGGTTATTGACATGTGCATATTTTCCTGCGGGCCGGTTAATAGCAATGTGGCTTTACCAATAACAGAACCATAAAATACCGGGTTGTCTTTTGCTTTTGTATCAAGCAATAATAATTTATCTGTTGACATTGAAAAGTTGTAACGATTGTTTTTAAACGCCGTTTCGTTTAAAAGGCCGCTTATCTCTCCGGTGTTTCCAAACTTGTCTTTAATCACAAAATTTCCGAAGTCAATTCCATCATCTTTAAAAACAAAATCTGCAGATGGAATTGCGTAGCGCACTTGTGTATATTTTACGGTAAGCGCGCCGCTATCAAGATGCGCTTTACCTGTTAAGTGCAAATTTTTTGGATCGCCGTTAAGGCTTATTTCGCCTGTGGCAAACCCGGTTATATCATCAAACAGGTTGCCTAAAAAAGTATTTACAATACCAATTTTTGTATGGTTTAGTTTTATAGTTGTTTGCAAAGGTGTATTTACAGAATCTTTTAAATTGTAAGACCCATCTCCATTCATAACAAAATTTTCATCATCGGCTTTTACATTAAAAACAATTTTTCCAACGTCTTTATCGTAACCGGCGCTAACATATACAAGGCCAATAGAATCGTTGTTTAGCCTGAACTTTGAAAGCTGCAAATGCGCATCAGCAGTAAATTTGGTATAAATATCGCTCAGAAAAATATCGCCGTTTGCAATGCCTTCCATACTTGGCCGTACAACGAATAAAGGGAAAATATCACCCATATCCACATTCGTTAATCGCACGGCAAGTGCATTTGAAGTGCCACCTTCATTAACAGATTCAATTGAAATTTCCTGGAAGCCTTGCGTAAATTTCATATTTTTTGCAGAAGAAAAATGATTTCTGATTACTACTTCTCCCTGGTTTTGCAGGTTCCATTTTTTATCATTTAAAACAAAGCTGGACGGATGAAAATTAATACTTACACCATCCGGTAATGTTTGTACATCTGCATCAAGCTGTGCATCGTTTAGTGTTGCATTTGCTCTTGTAGTAATATGCACATGTGACAAATCGTTTGAAGAATGAATAGAAATATTTGTGTTTGGAAAATACGTGCTGTCGCTTACATAAATTTTACCAATATTTCCGGTTAGCAATAAACTATCGTTATCACCATCGCCGCTTAATTTAGCATTCTGCAGAGAAAATTTTTTATATTTTCCTGTAGGAATATTTATGTTGAAATCGAACTTATTTCCTTTTACAGTGCTTATACTTCCTGTAAGCAATGCATCGTTAAATCCTGAAAGATTTGAATCAATCAAACTTGCGTATTTATCAAAATCGGCAGTGCGGATAGTTACAGTAAAATTTTGATTGGTTAGTTGATTCTTTGGCGGATTTATATACGATGGATAATAATGATTTAAAAAAGATTGAAAGCTTTGCGGCAACTCAAGTATGTTATACTGGCCTTCAGCAGACGCCACAAATTCATTGCTTTCGAGCACTAATTTTTTAAAATTATTTGAATCGAGTGATACGTTTAAAGTAAGCGAATCAAAATCGAGGCTTTGATTATTATGTGTAACGGTTGCATTTAAAATTTTTGCGTATCCTAAAAAATCATCAATGTTGTGGCCACGAAAATTCAGATCAAATAAACCTGTAACGGCAACACTATCTTTCGATAATTTTAATGAACGAAGATTTGCATTCACCAAATCGCCCAACACATTAAAGGAAGGCACCGATCCGCTAAGATCAACAGAAATATTACTGGTAAAATTGAAATTAGGATCGTCTGCTTTAAAATCTCCCTGGAAATTTTTCTGCTTTATTTCTCCGTTAAAAGTCAGGTTAGAATAGGTATAATCTTTAAAAGTAAGTGACGTAAAATTGCCGTTTATTTTTGTTGCTATCTTATCAAGCTTAAAACTTTTGCCCTGAACCTTGCCATTAAAAGTAACGTTACCTAAATCGGGCACAAGTAGAAATTTACCAAGATTAAATTGTTTCGTTTGAATGGTTCCTGCGTATAATGGTTCTCCATTTTTGGGAAACGAAAGCGATAGATCTGTGTACATGCCGCCTAACGCGCTTGCAAGCGTTCCTTTTGTTTTTATATTGGATGCTGTAACATTTACATCGCCAATAAAATGCACATTGCCCAATGCGGCAAGATCAGGAGATTTTATGGTTGATAATTTTGGAACAATGAAAGCAATTTCATGGCTGTTTGTCTGCATGTTTGCATTAGTTAAACTAATGTTGGTTTTGCTGGCTTCAGTTATGTTTTTCACAGCGAGTTGTCCTGAAACATAAGTGCTGTTTCCATTTTTTGCAAAAAGATTTTTCACGGTAAAATCTTTTACAGTGCCGCTAAAATTTCCATTCAGTAAAAAGCGTTCATTCCATGCAGCAAGCCCTGGCGCGAAGTAAGCAACATCCTCAGAATATATCAGGCTGTTTTTTATGGAAGCCTTCATGGTAACATCATCTGCAAAATTATTAACGTGGCTAAAATCTTTATACTGCATTACAAAATAATTGCTCAGCGTGCTTCTGTTTGTTTTTATAAAAAGTTTAGAAAATTCCATTTTTTGGGGCGTAAGCTTATATGCGGCTTTAATTGATTTTAATTTAAAGCCACTTCTTTCCTCAGCGCTTAAATCAATATTTGCAGTAACGGTATCTTTTATAAAATTAAAATTGGTTACAGTGCCGTTTATTTTAGAAGCCTCAATTTGCTTCCCGTCAAAATGATTTTTTATAGGAATTTCTCCTCTTTTTCCCGACGCGAAAAAACTATTTTTTATATTAAGGGATGTTATACGCAACCGCAATCCTGAAGGATTAAAATGCGTAACGGAATCTGGTAAATTGGTTGAATCTGGTTTAAGGCCATCAAAATTTTCAATGCTGAAATACGTTTTATCCATATCAATTGTATTGATAAGAATAAGGTTCTTCGTAATGTCAACATCATCTGCATCCACTACAAGGCTTGCTGTTTTCAGCAACATCCTTTTGCCGATCCATCCATCATTTTTTAAATACACAACATTTTTAAGATCTATCTTTTGAATTTTAAGAACAATATTTTTACTATTCTTTTTTGCTTTGTTTGGCGACGTAAAATGATCAATCAAAAATTGATAATTCCATATTGAATCTGTACGTTGTTGTTTTATAACAGCATTTTCCAAACCAATATATTTCAGTTCAATGTTTTGCTTTAAAAAAAACCAATCGGTAATACGGAGCTTTACAGCGCCGGCATTTAATAAAGTATCTTTATGCTGATCAAGAATGAGCGTATTATTAAGGTTCATTTTATCGAACAGGGAAAAATCAACACTGCCAATTTTAACTGTTGTATTCAGATCTTTTGAAAACTTTGTGGCTACCTTATCTGCAATAAAATTTTGAACAGGGCTTGTTTGTACCAGTAACCAAACTAAAAAAATAAATGCCAGCACACCAATAAAAAAACGAAGAAATATTTTTGGCCACATAACAAGAAAAACAATCAGCAAACAAGTAATGGCAAAAAGAATTGCATTTGGCCATATAAGCCACCAGGCTGCAACACCCATTATTAAACCCAAAACTATTTTTAGAATATTTTTTTGCAAATTCAATGTGTTATAAGAGTAAAGATAGATTGAACATTGTGAATTAAAATTCTTTTACGCTGCACAAATTTGTTGTTGATAACACAAAAATAATCTGCAAAAAATTACTCATCATCTATAACTTAAAGAAGATTTTGTTTTTATAAAGAAAATAACAAAGGCTCCATTCTAATGCAAAAATGCATAACGAAGAAATAATGGCTTTTAGCATATCCGCTACATGAATAAATTGCAAAAGCCCGCTGCAGATTGCCGTTACATAATCATTAAACCATCTTGAACCGACTATTTCAAAAAACAAGTAAATAAACAGCGAGTTCATTCCAACTATAAGAAAAAATTGAACATACTTTTTGTGATTTTTTATATCAATCCACCAATAACAAAATGCCAAACCCAAAAGACACCAGCCTAAAGAAGCAAGCGTGAACGAAGATGTGGCTATGCGTTTAATAATTGGCGTAATATGCATAAGGTTTAAACTATAGCCTGTTATTAAACAAATAAAACCGCATAATAAAAGCGGCCTTATTCTATTTTTCTTATTACTTAAAAATAATTTTCCTGTTAATACGCCGGCAATAGTATGCACCGCAGTTGGAATGCAATTAATGGCAACCCATCCGTCCGCATTAATTTTATTCATTAAAATCAAATCAATATAATTACCAAAATTGTGCTGATCAGTAAATGGCTGATCAAAGTTTGGAATATTTGTAAAACGGTATAAAATTTCTATGAGCAGCAAAAGAAAAACACAAAATATAATCTGTGCAGTTGCGCTCCATTCAAAAATTAAAAATGCAATTAACGTGGTAAAAGATAACTGTGTTAAAACATCCCACAACTCAAACGACAAACCTGTTTTTCTTACAGCATAATCCAGTACTCCCCAAAAAAATAACCATGCACAACGCTTTAAAGTTTTTTTGAAAGATGTATTCCATGTATAGCCTTGCTGCTTTTGTTTTCTTAATGAATAGGCCATTGAAACGCCAGCCATGAACATAAATCCGGGTTGTATAAGATCCCAGAAATGCAAGCCATTCCAGGGATGATGAAAGAACTGTTGCATAAACCCATGCAAAAATGAACCTTGCGATGCATCAGACAAATGCTCGTATAAACCCGTGCTTTCCAATGCAAGCAATACCATAATAAATCCGCGCATAAAATCGAGTGAAAGCAAACGTTGCGAAAGATTAGTGCGAAACGCTAAAGGCTCCATAAGCAAGTTTTATATTGTACAAAATAAAAAAAGTTTTGATATTTCATTTTTGTTTTTCATATTCGCACTGCAATGCAAACAAATATTCTAAATAATAATTGGTGGTGGCATACAAACGCTGTTCGGGGCCTGTAGCTGCATTATCATTATATATATTTGCAAAGCCTCGACTA